>CAZKOK010000117.1:0-9445 GCA_964554355.1 uncultured Spirochaetia bacterium
TGGTATTTACAAAGACCGGCAAGTTACTACAAAATACATTGAGTTCATAAATAAAAGTGAGGGTAAGTGAGAGAAACCCATATATTTGATGTTGATCATACTTTATTAAAGACTTCAACCGGTTCATGCTTTATCAGGGAAGGCATAAGAAGACGTATTCTTAATCTGCTGCCTCTTCTTCAGGTGCCTTTTTACCTGATAAAGTACAGGCAGGCGCGGCTTGATGATAAAATTCTCGAAAAGGAAATTCATTTCCTTAAAGGCATAGACCGGAGTCTTTTATTTGACCTCGGCAGGGTCAGTTTTGAGAGATACGGCAAAAAAAGGATCTATTCAGAGGCTGCGGATCTGATTTCAGAGTTGAAAAACAGAAAAGCCAGAATTATTTTTGCAACATCTTCTTTTGATTTTCTTATTCTGCCTGTGGCTGGGTTTTTCAGCGTGGAAAACATAGTCTGTTCACAGATGGAATTCCGGGAAGGCAAATGCACCGGAAAAACCGAGGGAAAACCCGCATTCGGTATATACAAAAAAGAAAGGACCATGCAGTTTTTATTGGACAGGGATATTTCACCGGAATGCTGTTATTTTTATTCGGATTCCTATTACGATATGCCTCTTTTCAGCGCCGTCAGCCACCCTGTTGCAGTCAATCCCGATAAAAAACTGAAAAAATATGCAGTTCAAAACGACTGGGACTCATACTTCTATAAAACTACGTTAAATATCTGAAAATTATATATTTATACAGGAGATCCAGTTAAAATAAACCGGATTTTCTGCAAACTTCAGCAAAACGTATTTTTTCTCCAAATTTTATACCTTTTTTTATATAATTCCTGATTATTGTCTTGACATCTTGCTGCTGCAGAGATAGTTTATTAAAATAGTATATGATTGTATTTCATATATTACTGAAATTCTTATCAGCAATGGAGGAACAATGAACAAGATCTTAAAAACCGGCGCTGAAGTGCTGATTGATATCATTCATCAGCATGGTATCGAATATATATTCGGCTATCCGGGCGGAGCGGCAATTCCTGTTTTTGATGCACTGGTGGATTCGCCGATAAAATTTATACTGGCAAGACATGAACAGGGAGCAGCCCATATGGCTGACGGCTATGCCAGAGCCACCGGAAAACCCGGCGTGGTCCTGGTAACATCGGGTCCGGGAGCAACAAATACCATTACCGGGCTGCTTACCGCCAATATGGATTCAATTCCGATGATAATCATCTCGGGCCAGCAGACAACTTTCAACCTCGGCCTGGATACCTTTCAGGAAGCAGATGTATCAGGTATCTCATTTCCTGTCGTAAAGCACTCATATCTGATTGATCATGCCGAAGACATTCCAAGAATAACGAAAGAAGCCATTCACCTGACCCAGACCGGACGTCCGGGTCCTGTACTGATAGACCTTCCGAAGGACGTGTCAAGCGCGATGATAGACCCGACAGAATCAGACGAGGAATTTCATCTTCCCGGATACCAAATTCCGAAAGAAGGGAAAATGGAAAATATTGAAACCGCTGTCAGGTTTATTGAAAAGGCAAAAAAACCTGTCCTCCTTGTCGGACACGGCGCGGTAATTTCCGGAGCTGAAAAGGCAGTAAAATATCTGGCAGAGAAGATGCAGATCCCGGTAACAAACACCCTTCTGGGCAAGGGCTGTTTTCCTGAATCGCATGAACTTAATCTTGGGATGCCGGGAATGCACGGAACAGCATATGCCAACAAGGCCATAGTTGACTGTGATCTTATCATGTCCATCGGCTCAAGATGGGACGACAGGATTGTCGGCAAAACCGAGGCATTCTGCCCCGATGCGGTTAAGATCCACATCGATATCGATCCGTCAGAAATCGGAAAAGTCCTTGATGTAGACTGTCATATAATCGGCGACGCGAAGGCGGTAGTCGAGTCGATAAACAGCATCATTGCAAAGGGCGATACATCTGCATGGATAAAGCAGATACAGAAGATTAAAAAACAGTTCCCCTTAAAATACAAAAAAGAAGGCAAACTGAAAGCGCAGCATGCAATCGAAGCCATGTATAAAATAGCCGGCAATGATGCAATTTTTGTAACCGATGTCGGCCAGCACCAGATGTGGGCCGCGCAGTTTGTCCTTACGGACAAAAGGTTCCACTGGATTTCATCCGGAGGCGCCGGAACAATGGGTTTCGGGTTTCCGGCATCAATCGGTGCGCAGTTTGCCTGTCCGGATAAAAAAGTAATCGTAATTGTCGGGGACGGAGGCTTCCAGATGACACAGGCTGAACTCGCCACTGCGGCCCTGCATAAGCTCCCCATTAAAATACTTCTTATAAACAACAACTATCTTGGAATGGTAAGGCAGTGGCAGAGTCTTTTCTATGACAACAGGCTGTCCGGAGTAGACCTTGAAGGCAATCCGAATTTTGTCAAACTGGCCTCGGCTTACGGTTGCAAAGGGTTCCGCATTAAACGCAGCGCGGACGTCAACAGGATCCTCAAGATGGCGATGGACTATAATGACGGCCCCTGCCTGATAGATGTTGAAGTTGAAAAAGAAGACAATGTTTTTCCAATGGTCCCGGCAGGTGCGTCGCTGACAGACATGCTTCTTGAAGCGCCGAAACAGAAAATGGAAAAACCAAAAGGGAGCACATGATATGGCAGCAGAAACAATCTATAAAAAACATACAATCAGTCTTTATGTTGCAAACAAACCCGGCGTCCTTATCAGAATATCGCTGGTCTTCACCAGACGCGGATACAATATTGACAGCCTTGTAGTCTCGGAAGCGCATGATCCGGCCTTTTCGCGAATGAACATAGTGGCAAGCGGCGATGAAAAGACCCTTGACCAGATCCTAAAACAGCTGAACAAGCTGGTTGATGTGATCCATGCCAGGGACACCACCGGAATGGACATAATCGAAAGGGAACTCGCCCTTTTCAAGATAAAAAGCGACCAGAACAACCGCACCGAAATCCTCCAGGTGGCAACGGCATTCAACGCCGAAACCGTGGACCTGGGCGAACACAGCATCACCTTCCAGATCGCCGGCGCTTCCAACATGCTTGATACGGTTAATACCTTTTTTGAGAAGTACGGAATTGTCGAGGTTGTGAGGTCAGGTAAGCTGCTCATTTCCAGGGGGGATGAGGCGACGTAGGTTTTTTTAAGCCAGGAAAATTTCCTGTTTGGTTTTGGCGAGAGTCGTTCGGGATGGGTAGGGCCTTTTTATATGATTAACGGCCACATCAATTGCAGGCCGAAGGCCTGTCTGTTTTATATGTGTTATGCTGCTCGTTTTGATTAGCCTTCCTCTTTAAGCGAATTTCCGGAACTGCATCAAAAGCTTCCGCCAATTTACTTTAAAAGGCCAAAGATACGGTTTTATAATTGCTCCCCTATTCCAGATAAAACAGATTATAGATAATTCTGCAAAAAAAGCCCTGGAATAACTTCATCTCATTTGCTTCGTACAGACCAGTCCTTACTGTTTGTTTTTCCTGATAATATGCAGATAAAATCCAAGGCATCCTGGTTCTATAATTGATATCTGTGCAGGGGGCTGCAGTTTAAATACAAAAAACCTTCCTGAACGCGGCAGATATTTTAAGATGGAAATTAAGGTAAATAAAGCAGCGGAATTATCAATATACGGCAGAGTACGCAGAATTTCAAAAACAGAAGATAATCATCATGTAATGCATATCATTTTTACAAACATAACCGGGAATAGCAGAAATCAGATCCATTCCTATGTGTATAACTATACCTGATAAGAAATCTCACGATAATAGAACAACTCTTGTAGTTATTTGCGGATAAGGTATGATTAAACGCAGAAAATCTAATCCGGATAAGAAAAATGAAAATGTTTTATTTATTCGTATTATCATATTTTGAATGATAAAGAGCTATAGAGGCTTTTAGTTATGACACTTTCCTAAAGATATTTCTCAAACTCGCCCTTTAAGAACAAAGCTTCTTCTCGAATTGCCGTATTTGATGATGTTGTACTATTTATGCAATGTTCGATCGCATATTTAAGCATAGACTTCTCATTGAGCACAGCTATATCCTCAGCTGTTTTAGGACCATTAAAAAACTGGCTTAAAGCCGTCCACAATTTATAGTCTCCCATTAAACCAGCTATTTTAAAGTCCGATGCCCATTCATTACAAATATCTGCTGCATTCATTGTCAGATTCCTTTTGGCAAGCGTGCCAAGATTTTTGACAGGCAAGCTTATATCTTATGAAAAGTAAAATACTGTATCGATGAAAAAACAACCGACAAAGCATATATTTTTCCTAAAAGCTGGCCTTCCCTGAATAATTATAACATTATCAATAATAATTCTCAAGCTTGTTGAACAGTTAAGATCATAAATACTGTTTTCAGGGTAAATACACTGGAATACGTAAAAGTCAATCCGTTCAGGTAGAACGCTTCGCTGAATTGCGCCATCGCAGCACAGCGGGAAGGCGTCAATTCCAGTGAAATGTTATACTGCGTTCCAATGAAGTACCAGCACACTTCTTGATGTATATAATAATGTGTCAAGTTCCATTTAGACTGTATCATGAATGTTTGTGAGCATTTTCTTGCATGTGGTAATTATCTGAAAGGCATAGCAAGAATCCGCTGCATAAATCCTGAATGCGGGCATGATTATTTGATTATTGCCTAATAATAATCCCTTGAAAACAAGCTTTGCTTATTTCCGGCCTTTCAGCTGCAAGGGATTTTACCTGTGTCCATCCTGCCAGTCAAAAAGGAACGATTCCTATGGCAGAACATCTGAATGAAGGGGTGTTGCTAAGGCTTCCACACCGGCAGTTTGTTTTTGCAAGCTTTGGGGCACTTATTTATAATCCCGGTAGAAATTAATCCTATGCCAAAACATTACTGATTATTTTTCATTATTATCCAATTTATATTATGATATAATGTGGGTACATTCATTTTTTCCTGCTTATAAATAAGATAGTTATTATCGCTGGAAAATTTTCCCCCGGAACAGGAGATTATCATGACCAGACTGGATATTTTATTTAAAAAAATCAGGGACTCCTTTACAGGACAGGACCTTCAGACAATTATTTTGTTTGTTGTCATTGTTGTTTTTATTGTTTTCCTTTTGATTTCACCTGTCATAATAAATCTGTTGTGGAAGAGAAGAATGCGTAAAACTGCAGAAAAACAATATAAGGACCTTGTCGAACTTTTTCAGCTTGATTCCGGAGACGAAATGGTGCTTGAAAAATTATGTATATTTCTGAAGAACCCATGGAAAAAATATTTACTGCTCACCAATCCAAGGACATATCTTGCGGCCCTGCATAAGCTGTACAAGGATATTGATAAATTCAGGAGTGATGAACAGGCGCTTTCCCAGAAAATACTTAATATTGAATATGAGCAGTTTCAGAAACCGGAAAGTACATGGCAGTTCAGAAAAAATCATCAGCTTATAATTATTTATAACAACAGGACATGTTTTGCCAGAATAAAATCTTCTGATCAAACTTCATTCAGCTGCGAACTGGCAAGTAAAAAATATAAGCTTGCTTCCGGCGATCAGGTCCTGCTTCTTTATCCATACGGCAACGGACTTGCTGTCGGGAATACTGTGATCGATCAGATAAATGAAGACAAGATCAAAATGGTAGCTGTCGATATGGATCCGCCGGATGATATTGATTATAAAGATCTGAAAGTCGATGTCTTTGTGAAAAGAGTTACAGCGGGCAGCAAAATGATACCGGCTGAATTACGTCAGATTCATGGGCTGGATTTTTACCTTTCAATACAGGAACATAAACTGAAAAGACAGAATGATATAAAAATATTCTTTGCAAAGGAGAAAGGATCTGTCCCGGTTAATGCCGAGGTTATTTCCAGCAGAAAAAAACAGATAATTGCCGGTACCGGATATTTTATTTAACAATTTCCCCGGGGTTGTATTATGAAAATATTTTCAGTAATTACAAAACATTTAAAAAGCAGACAGCAAGAGGGATCTTTGCCATAATCCCGATTGTTGTCATAATTCTTCTGTTAAGTTTTCTGTATAATGTGATAGACAGGAACACAACCACTCTGATAATTAAGTATTTCCGTTTTTCATTTCCGGGAATGGGTCTGCTTGTTTTTGTCGTACTTTTATATTTCATCGGTCTGCTTATAAAATTGGTCCTTACTCATGGCTGTTCAAAGTCATTGAAAAGGCGGCACTTAAAATACCAATACCGGGAACAGGGTATAAAATCGGAAAACAGATTTCAAGTACACTGATGATGTCTTTCTTGAAATAGCAGATGCAAGCCGTGAGTTTTTTAAAACAGCCGCCCATCCGGATACAGGGCTAATGCCAGACTTTGCAAATTTTGATGGTACTCCGAACCAAATGAATGGTCATGATGTATTCCGTTATGATGCCAGGCGCGTGGCTATGAATGTCTCAATGGATTACAATTGGTTTAAAAAAGATGAATGGCAGGTAACCTGGGCTGACTCCCTTCTGGAGTTCTTCTACAGAGAAGGAATATACAGATATGGAAATCAATATACTTTAGATGGAACAAGATTGGACAGCTGGCATTCAACAGGCTTGGTTGCAATGAACGCATGTGCAGTACTTGCATCAGATTCGGCTTTAGGGCCCAAATATATACCCAGGCCAGATGATTGTGTCTGGCGGGAATGATTCAATCAATTTCCGTAACGACTTTCCCAAGTCCGGCCGGCTGCTGTCTTTCAGTGTAGTTAATCCGCTATCTCCAACAAAAAGGCTTTCACGAATTTGCTTTTCTTTTCTCTTGATCATTTATCCCAAACATACATCCTCCAGGTACTGCGGTCATTAAAATCAGATATATAATTTTTTTTGTATTCTTCATATTTCCTTCTGCGCGGGGATGATAACAACCAGGTGCCCGCTCTGAGGGCTCCGCGCCCTCTGCGAAAAATAAAAAGCCGCAGCATCCGAACCGCCGCGGCTTTTCCTCTCTTCGCGTACTTCGCGTAAGTTCGCGTAAGGCTGTTATTTATCTTCAGATGAATCATCAGGCGGTTTACTGCCGCCGCCGAAGATGGTCTGGAACAGGTCATTGACCTGTTTCCCTACGTTCTTTCCGGCCTGATCAAGTTTGCCGCCAATGTCATTAAGCATCACGGTTAACGGGTCTTTGGACCTTTTCATTTCCTCGCGGAAATTTTCTCCAGCGTCCTTAATGTCCTCGAAAGGGTTTACCTTTTCTCCTCCGGCTTTTGCGTAATCGCCTTTGATTATCTTTTCATAGGCGCCGGATGCATGCCAGGTCTTGAGTTCCTTGAGCCTGATTACCGGAAATGGATGGGTCTGGTTAAGAAGGTTGAGGATTTTGAATACACTGTCCAGCAGGTCTCCGCCGGATTCATATTCTTCGGCCTGTTTGAAAAATTCATCAAGGTTCATTTCGCCGATTTCGCTGCCGCCGGCAAGCTTCATAAGAAGGGTCACGGACGGATTGAGTTCCTGGATTACCAGAAGCCCTGCCCTGTCGGCAGAAAGTTCGCTCTTTCTGTCCCATTCCTTAAGCGCAAGAATTATTGCCATAATTGCCAGCTGGGGTATTCCGCCCAAAAGATATGCCGAAAGATTGATAAGCACAGCGAGAAGTGTTTTATATAAAGCGTGCCCGCTTTTTATATGCCCGAGCTCATGTCCGACAACTGCAAGCAATTCGGTATCATCAAGTGTCTTGAGCATTGAGCTGTTCAGCATTATAAAGGGGTTGTCCACGCCTATCGCGCTTGCGTTAAGGAAGGGGTTCTGGGAAACATATATTTCCGGAACCGGCTTAATATCAAGGATTTCGCTTGCTTCATTCTGCATTCTGTATATTTTCGGAAACTGCTTTTCAGACACCTTTACGGCGCAGGAAAGAGCAATCAGTCTCCAGGCTTTCTCGGATGTCAGTCCAAAAAGTTTCCTGATAATATCATCCAAAAAAGGAAGCTGCTTTAATGCGTTTAGTGCAGCCCTGTCTGCAGGATGTTCCCATGCCCGCGGACTGATATCCTTGAAATATCTTTTTGCTTCCATATTCTTCCTCCAACTGGATAAAACATACTAAAATAAGGGGAATAAGACAAACTATAATTTCAATTTAATACTAATGAAGACAGATCTCGGTTCGCCCCACACGTATGATATCATTTTTTAAAAGTTTTACATATTTGTCAGGCGGGACTTTTACGTCATTGACAAAGGTCCCGTTTGTACTGCCCATGTCCTTGATAAAATAGTCCTGATTGATTTTCTGGATTTTGGCATGAAGTCTGGAAACAAGAATATCATCAATATGAATATGGTTCTCTTTGCCGCGCCCTATGGTTATTTCGCTTACTATCGAATAGTTTTTACCCTGGTAGGCGATCCGGAGGGACTCGGATTTTTTCATCTTCTCGAGTCTCTGCCCGACAGGACTTTCAGAAATTAATGTATCATTCATTCCCGAGTTATCTTGCATACATTAATTATACACCATTTCAGGTTTGATTAAAAGCGGCAATTTCGTAATAACCGTTCTTTTTTTAAAACCACCCGTTCAGGCTACGCCTTCGCTCGATGAACACAGATGAACACAGATTTGATAAACACAGATAGTTATCGGTGTTTATCTGTGTTTATCGAGTGAGCGACAGCAAACGGGTGGCCTGGAATTTGTTGTTTATTTGCTGTCATTCCGGGGAAAAGTGAACAAAATATTCTAAAGTAAATTAGCGGTAATCCTGATATAATTTATTCTGTAACAGGTTAAAACAATGAATATAAGATTTGCAAACATAATTCTGCTTACATCATTCATTCTCGTTTCTTTTCCTCTTTATGCTGAAACGTCGCTTCAGATAAGGCCTTTAGTAGGTTACAACGGTATATTTCAGTCAGACGGGATGGTGCCTGTAAAATTCTTTATCAGAAATGAAAGCAGCGATATTGAAGGAACATTCAGGGTTATTACCACAAGAATACGGCCCGGAATGGATCCTGTAAGCACTTCTTATATCCAGGAGGTAATTCTCCCTCGTAATTCATATCTTCAGCCATAACATCCCTCCTTTTTAAAAGTTTTACGGGCCAATATATTAACGGTTAACCATATTTTACTAAGTTAACCTTAACTTAGCACACATAAATTAACACAAAATTTAGAGGTATTTTGTTAACGAAAGATGTATTGATTCTCTCTTAATTATCCTTAAATTATCGATTCCTTTGTATATTGCTATATCCTAATACGAAAACGGCCACAGTTTGAAATACGAGAACAAATCTCTCCACATTTTCGCGAGTCCTTCCGGCTCAAAAATCAAGAATAACATTATGGCAAGGCCAAAGAAAATTTCGCGACCTCCACTCACAAGGCTACCGGCATCCAGGGGAATCTGTGG
>CAZKOK010000118.1:0-9439 GCA_964554355.1 uncultured Spirochaetia bacterium
ATTATTTTCATATTTCTGCTTACAGGGGTCGCGGTTGGTCCCTGTGCGGCCTTATTCAGCCAGCTACTTAATAACTGCGTACCAACATAAAGAATTGGAAGAACCCTGATATCATTCATGTTGATGAGCGGTACTGTAAAACTGCCGAAATTCAATACAGATTCAGGCATTGAAAGGTCTGTAATCCAGCCGAAAAAAGCAGCACCGCGAAGTTCAAACTGCTTTGTTAAAAGCTGGTAAAACCCTATAAGGAACGGAAACTGAAGCAGAAGCGGCAGACATCCGCCCAGGGGATTAACCCCTTCGCGTTTATACAGGGCCGCCATTTCAACATTCAGTTTCTGGGGATTACTTTTATATTTTTCCTTAAGTTCATTCAGCTGAGGTGTTAATGCCTGCATTTTGCTTGTTGAGTGAAGACTTTTCCGGGTCAGCGGATATAACACGAGCTTAATAAGCAGCGTAAGAAGAATAATGGCGATTCCGAAATTCGGTATTATTGCATAAAACATGAATAACCCTTTCTGAATAAGCCATTCGAAAATACTGAAAATTCCGCCGGAATCTATTATTTTGTTTATTTCCAGCTCGCTCAGGGTAAAGAAGTTATCTTCACTGTTATTGTATTTTTTAAGTTCGCTGTTTGCTTTTGGTCCGAAATAAAAATTGAATTTATCATTTACTTCGGCAGAATTGAATGCAGCCCTCTGAAAGGACATCATTGAAATAACAGACGGATCAGTTCCCTGTTCCTGTGTAAATACGGTAGTTATATCGCCGCCGGAACTGGCTGCCGGGATTCCGATAAGCGTAAAATATTTCCCGACAATTGCGCCCCAGGTTATTCTTTTGTCAATTTCTGCTGTACTGGAGTTTTTTTCGAACTTTACTGTTTCCCTCTTTCCGCTGGCAAAGGTATAATATCTTCTGTATTCGCCGTATCTGGCCATAAGCGATTCGAATTCCGGCCCGATCTGCGGACCGTAATAAAGAGTATACGCATATTCGTCGCCAAGCGAGAGTCTGGTGGTAAAATTTTCCTTCTTTTTAAGATGAATGTTCAGTTCAAACATGTATTCATCAGCAGAAAATATATATGTCTTTGTCAGTGTAAAAAGGTCACCTGCCATGTCGTAGTAATCTTTGTAAAATTCTATTGATTTGACAAATCCATTACTGTCCTTGCTTACAGAACCGATATGAAAAATATCATTCATTTCAGGGCTGGAATTGCTGCCGAATTTCAGATTGAATGCTGTCTCTTTGCTGTCTCCGCTGAAAACAAGCTCGAGAGGTTCTCCGGTTTCACTGTTTTCATGTTCCTTAAGTCTGATTGATCTGATGCCGGCGCCTTCGTTGGTCATTTCTATTTCATAATAGGCAGTCTGCATTTTGATTGTCTCAGCCCTGGGAATGTCTTCTTCTTCAGCAGGCTGAAAAATATTCTGCTGTGTAACATCCTGCGAAGGTTCCGGTACGGGTTCCTGTGTTTCTTCCTGCAACTGTTCCTGCTCTGTGGTGGTCTCGGAAACCGGCGGCTCCTGAGCGGGAAACAATACCTGAATAAGTACAAAACCTACAATTAATAACACAGCTGAAAAAACTATTGCCAGAATGGTATTTTTATCCATGATTTCTCCTCTCTCCAATTTTAACTAATCCGGGTTTGGTTTTCTGTCTGAAGAAGGCCGGCTTTTTTTAAGATGCTAAGAATTTGCGCTTGTCTGTCAATAAAAGAAAAATTTCCAGTCAGGAGAATGAAGACCAAATCAAATCCGGGCAGAACATCCCACTTTATTTGTCTGTAAATTTCTTTTACAATTCTTTTGTCCCGATTCCTTGCAACAGAATTCCCGTAGTTTCTTACAAAAGTAATAAGAACTCTTGAAAAAGCAAAATCATTTTTAATGAATTTACACTTAATTCCCGGAACCTTACAGTTTTTGCCTTCGGCATAAACCAGGCGGATATCTTTTCTTTTTCTTAAGATTTCCTCTTTAGTAAGGTTTTTTCTCATCTGTTACAGAGAGTTTCTTTCTGCCCTTTTGTCTTCTTCTTTTTAATACCAGTCTGCCGCCTTTTGTTTTCATCCTGGCACGAAATCCGAATTTTCTATTCCTTTTAACACGGCTTGGCTGATAAGTCCGTTTCATTTATATATCTCCTTAATAAGGTTATAATCAAAATCAATGTTTTACAGGTGTGACAGTATACTTTTTCTGCCTGGTTTGTGTCAACTGCAGCAGGCCTTAATATATCAACTACTTCTTTTTGCTGTTGCTATTTATGGCATCCTTAAGCTTGTTCATAAGAGCATCGAATTCCGTCCTGTCGAGTTTCTCTTCTTTGCTGTTTTCCAAAGCATCTGCAGGTCTGAAACTGCCGGAATTTACGATTATTCTGATATTTTTTATATTCAGTTCCCTGTATGCTTTCCTGAGTTTTTCCAGGATTTTTGTTATCCTGATCTGCAGGATCTGCATATATGCAGGGTGATCGGCTTCTATTATTACTGTTCCTTTTATAAATTCCTTTATTCGGGTATGGTCCACTAAATCCTTTCCGGCTATATTTTCCCAGCTGCGGAACATTTCTGAGTATTTCCTGCCAAGTCCTGAGTATGTTTTTTCAAGATACCTGTATAAAATGTCGCCTGCTTTTTTTTCTTTCATTGTTTCTGACTTATCCTGCCGTTTTCCACATGATACGATATTGCTTTGAAGTTTTTAAGGCCAAGAAGCGAATCTCCGGGCAAAAATGTAAAAAAGGCCTGCTCATATTCAGGAAAAACGGCCAGGAATTTCTCTTTTCTCTTCGGATCCATTTCAAGAAAAACATCATCAAGAAGAAGAAGAGGTTTTTTTCCGGTTTTCTGGTAGAAAAACCTGGTCTGGGCCACTTTTAAGAGGAGCGCTATCAGTCTTGTCTGCCCGGTTGAACAGAAAGATGAAAAGTCCCTGCTGTCATACCTGATTATTATCCTGTCCCTGTGAGGACCGCAGGTAGATGTGAAATACTTTTTATCTTCATTAAGCCGCTCATTCAGAAACCTGAGTGAATCTCCGGAATTTGCACAGTCTTTCCAGGAAGGATTGTATTCAAGATAAAGTTTTCCGGGAAGTTCGGAAATACCTGAAAAAAGAGAAGTGAGGGTTATATTGAATTCCTCTATGCACTGCGCTCTTTTCTGCTGAAGCTCAATCCCGAATTCGGAAATCTGTTTATGATATAAAGGAATCAGTTCATATTCCTTTTTTTTAAGAAGACTGTTTTTAATTCTTACTGTTTTTGAATAATTTCTCAGGTATTCAAGATAAACAGGATCATAAAGACCAAGAATCTGGTTAAGAAGATGTCTTTTCTGAAGCATTGGTCCTTTTATATAGTTAATATCATCATGGGAAAAAATAATGCATGGAGAAAGATATATCAGGTCCTTTCTGTCATTTATGTTTCCCGAATCCAGCGTTATGCTTTTGCTTCCGTTTTCATACTTTATTTTAACTATATGATTAATACCCTCGGATGTCAGAAATGTTCCTTTTATTCCCATTCCGGCTTCGCCGAAGCGTACTATTTTACTGTCCTGTCTTTCCCTGAAGGATCTTCCGTAGCATAGCAGATAAACTGCTTCAAGCAGATTGGTTTTTCCCTGTCCGTTTTCACCGATAAAAAAGCTGTTCTTTTCCGGAAATTCAATTTCATGTGTCTCAAGATTCCTGAAATTTATCAGGCTTATCCGGGTAACAGCCATTTAATCCAGCTGCATGGGCATAATTATATGAACATATTCAGCTTTTCCCGAAGGAATAAGTGAAATAGCTTTACTTGCTTCACTGAATTCTATTACAAGGTTATTGTCATCAATAACCTTAAGAGGATCGGACAGATATACATAATTAAGAGCAATCATCGTTTCCGGGCCCTCATATTTACATGGAATTTCTTCCCTGGCAATTCCTATCTCACTTTCTTCAGAACTCAGTACAAGATTATTATTCTGTATGCTGAAATATATTCTCCTGGACCTCTGTTCAACCAGAAGTGAAACCCGCTTTAGGGCTTCAACCAGTTTTTCTTTTTCAATCAATATTCTGTTATCCTGTTTTTCGGGAATTACCCTGTTATAATTGGGAAACTGCCCCTCTATCAGGTTTGAAGACAGTTTCTGATTGTCAAATTCAAAGAAAACATGTTTGTCAGTTACAGCCATTGCCACCTCGCCTTCCCCTGAACATAGTTTTCTTACAAGATGAAGAATTTTCGGAGGAATAATAACCGGTGCAAATGAAAAATCAAGTTTACTGAAAGTCTTTCTTATAAGGGACAGTCTTCGTCCGTCAGTTGCAACCATTACAAGATCTTTTTCCTGGTTTTCAAGATAAACGCCATTCATGAAATATCTTGTTTCATCATCAGAAACAGAAAATGATGTCTGTGAAATCATTTCAATAAGATCTTTCTGGGCAATATTGAAGAAATTATCTCCGGAAATCTGCTGAAGTTCCGGAAATTTATCAGAAGCAATACTTTTGAGCTTGAAATCAATGCTTCCGAAAACAGGTTTTATTATAAAATTGTTTTCCACCTGTTCGAATTCAACATCTCCATCTGGCAGTGCCCTGAGAATACTCAGGAATTTGTCACTGAATACAGTGGTGCTTCCAGGCTGCTTGACATCAACAGGTATTCTGGATTCAAAACTTACTTTCAGGTCAGTGGCTTTAATTAATAACTTATTATTATTAACTTCCAGAAACACATTTGAAAGTACCGACAAGGCATTTCTGGAAGATATTATTTCCTGTGCAATTGATATTTCATCTAAAATTGTATGTTTGTCACATGTAAATTTCATTTTTAAAAACTCCTATATATATTAATAAATTCAGCAGTAATAACAGTAGGGCCTGTTTATATGTGGACAAGTAAATTAAATACTTATCCTTAAAGTAATTACTATCCAGAATTTATTATTTTTACCAAAACAGGATATTAACATATTCCGGCTTTCTATCTATTATACACTCTTTTTACGCAATGTATCCACAGAAATTCAGTTTAGCATGTGAATTTCTAAAAGTGAAGGTCTTGGTTTAACCACGAGGATACGAAGCACGAAGTTTTTTTAAAAGGGTAATGGGGACAGACCCGGCATTCATAATTCTATCTGGAGCCCTGCTCTTTTATATTCCGGACAAGCTGCTGGACTATTGGTTCGAGTGTAGGATCTGCTTTCATTCTGCTTTCTATTCTCTGGCATGCATGCATTACGGTGGTATGATCACGGCCTCCGAACTCAAGACCGACTTCAGTTGTGGAGTACTCGGTAATCTGTCTGATAATATACATGGCAAGCTGGCGTGGAAAGACAATTGCCTTCGTCCGTTTTTTTCCCCGAAGATCAATATGGGACTGACCGAAATATTCTGCAACAGTCCTCTGAATTATATCAATATTAATATTGCTCTGTTTTGGATTGCTGAAAATATCACGGAGCTGCCGCTGGGCAATATCCAGGGTTATGTCCTTGTTTACAAGGTCGCCGTATGCCAGAAGTTTTGTCAGGGCCGCTTCAAGGTCACGGACATTTGTGGTAATGTTTTTTGAGATGAGTTCAATTACGTCATCGGAAATGACAATATGCTGTTTCTCAATTTTCTGTTTGAGAATAGCTGCCCGTGTTTCAAAATTCGGCGGCTGAAGATCCACATTCAGACCGCGTTCAAAACGGCTTCTCAGACGGTCGGTCAGCTGTTTCAGTTCCGAGACAGGGCGGTCGCAGGTAAAGACCATCTGCTTGTTTGCATCATAGAGGGCATTAAATGTATGAAAAAGCTCTTCCTGTGTCTGGTCCTTGTTCTGAAGAAAATGAATATCATCAATCAGAAGAACGTCCACATTCCTGTATTTGTTTTTAAATTTATGGTTGTTTTTATCCCTTATAGCCTGGATAAATTCATTTGTAAAAGTTTCGGCTGTTACATAAACAACTTTGTTATTTTCAAAATTGGCATGGGCTGCATTTCCTATTGCCTGGATAAGGTGTGTTTTTCCCAGACCGACACCACCGTAAATGAGACATGGATTATAGGCTGTTCCCGGATTCTTTGAAATTGCATAGGCGGCATTTGCTGCAAAAGAATTATTATCTCCGATTACAAAATTTTCAAAAACGTATTCTGCACGGAGACTTGGATTCTGCATCCGGTTTTTTACAGGGTCTTTAGGTTTTAATTTTTTACCTGTTTTCTCTTCTTTTTTTTCTGCTGCTTTTTCTTCTGAAGGAGAGGGGGAAACGACAAGATATTCAATTTCAAGAGGAGACCCTGATAATTCATGGAGTTTTTCTTCAATCAGTGAACCGTAACGCTGCCTGACCTGATCTCTGTAAAAAGAAGAAGGAACCTTGACCTGAATTACCTGTTCTGCGGATTTTTCGTAAACGATATTTTTAAACCACATCATCCATTCCTGGTCTGAAACTGATGCTCTGATCTGATTAAGAACTTCTTTCCAGAAAAGGCTGTAATCCCAGGAATTACTACTCATAATATATCAAACCCCTACCTAACAGATAACCACAGGTTATCCACAATATATTAACAATTTAAATTTATGATGCATATTATGTCTGTCGTATTCAGAGACAGCGTTAATAATAAATCCTTACCACACAAGGATTTATTTACATGCCCCGGATGAAGCATAGCGGCTGGCCGTTTTTACACATTTTATCCACACTTTATTAACAGAATATTCCAGCCAAAATATCCATTACGAAAAGCGGGAAATAACAGTGTACTCTAGAGTTTCAGGTTTTGGCAATAGATAATTTTCAAAATCCTGATTAATTTCAGCCTGAACAGGATATCCGAAAATGAAGCCAGGATTTTTCTTGCTTTTCCGGCAAAGCAGATACATCTGTCAGGTAAATACAGCATCTGATTCATATGACGCCCTGAATGAGATGACCGACCATTGTGATTACCTGTGTTTCACAGCTCCCGGGAGTTCGGGCCGCAACGGCAAAAGAAAAAAGGAAAGACCGAATATGTAAAACCGAAAGTCGGGATTTTCAGTGTTTCCCCGGGATATAATCATACCCACTGTGAAAATATGGACGGAGTGAAGGCATTAAGCAATTCCCTTCCGGCACTTGAAGCAGGACAGACATTTACGCTTTCCGATCCTGTTATGGGTTCAGAAACAGGACTATCTGAATTCTATATTGAACAGACTCACAATACAAATTATACTATCCTTGAAATTGCCGAGGGCCAGGTATCGCGAGCCATATGATCCGCCGGATTTTATTTTTAATGCTGCTTTCGGCATTGCGGCCGTTGTGGGAAAAAGGTGTCCGGTTTTTCCTGGCTGACAGATCTGGGATATGACACACTTGGCTCTTTTACTGTGAAAACGTGTGTTTCATATTCAGGATTTTTTATAAAAGTGCAAAAAACTGTTCAGCCGAAACGGGAATAATAACCGGAATCTGTTAATTTCTTTCCTGCAACAGAATTGGAAACTGCAGCAGGAATGCCGATCAGTTGATTATTTGCCTTAAAAATTGTATAATCATGTATAAAAATTCACTTCGTAAACAGGTAGGAACATGCCAGATTCATATTCAGCTCAGCATATCCAAATCTTGAAAGGACTCGAGGCGGTAAGAAAAAGGCCGGGTATGTATATCGGTTCGACCGGAATCGACGGCCTGCATCATCTTGTATACGAAGTTGTGGATAACAGCATTGATGAAGCGCTTGCCGGATTCTGTAAGGAAATTTCGGTTACAATTGAGAAAGGAAATATAATTCGTGTGGAAGACGACGGAAGAGGTATTCCGGTTGATCTACATCCTGTTGAAAAAGTAAGCGCGCTTGAAATTGTTATGACCAAACTCCATGCAGGCGGCAAGTTTGACAAGAACAGCTATAAAGTATCCGGCGGGCTTCATGGTGTCGGTGTTTCGGTTGTAAATGCGCTTTCCGACTGGTTTGAAGTACAGGTGCATAAAGAAGGAAAAATATATACACAGGTGTATGATACCGGCGTGCCGAAGGAAGACGTTAAAGTAATCGGTGAAACAGAGAAAACGGGAACAGTTGCCAGGTTTCACCCGGATGAAAAAATATTTGAAACCATTAATTTCAGTTTTGATGTTCTGGCCAACCGGCTGAGGGAACTGGCATTTCTTAATAAAGGGATAAAAATAAATATCTATGATGAAAGACTTCCGAAGGTCAAGGAAGTTTCTTTCCAGTTCGAAGGCGGAGTCAAATCATTTATTGACTATCTGAATAAAAACAAAACGACAATCCACGGTGAACCGATTTATATTGAGGTTATCAGGGAAAATATGGAACTTGAAACCGCACTTGAATACAACGACGGCTACAGTGAAATTGTCCTTTCGTTTGTCAATAACATAAATACCCGGGAAGGCGGAACACATCTTTCAGGCTTCAGATCGGCATTGACAAGAACACTTAATGATTTCTTAAAAAAGTCTAAAATCTCTAAAAAAATTGAAGAGAGTCTTTCGGGTGATGATGTAAGGGAAGGTCTGACAGCTGTTGTTTCGATTAAAATTCCAAACCCCCAGTTTGAAGGACAGACCAAGGGAAAACTTGGAAACTCGGAAGTAAAAGGACTTGTCGAAAGTATTATCAATGAGCATCTTTCCTATTATTTTGATGAGCATCCTGCAGTAATAGACAACATACTTGAAAAAACCGTGCTGGCGGCAAAGGCCAGGGCCGCAGCCAGAAAAGCAAGAGAGATGACCCGGAGAAAGAGTTTTCTTGAATCCAGCAGTCTTCCGGGAAAACTTGCCGACTGTTCCGAGAAGGACCCGTCAAAATGTGAAGTATATATTGTTGAGGGCGATTCCGCAGGCGGCAGTGCAAAACAGGGCCGTGACAGGACTTTCCAGGCCATACTGCCGTTATGGGGAAAAATGCTTAATGTTGAAAAAACAAGAATGGACAAGGTTGTTTCAAATGACAAGCTTCAGCCGATTATTACATCGCTTGGAACCAGGATAGGTCCTGAATTCAGTCTGGAAAGACTCCGCTATCATAAAGTAATAATAATGGCGGATGCCGATGTTGACGGTTCGCATATCCGGACGCTGCTGCTTACATTCTTTTTCAGGTATATGCCGGAATTAATTGAAAAGGGACATGTTTATATCGCCATGCCGCCTCTGTATAAAATTGTCAATAAAAAAGAAATAATCTATGCCTATGATGATGCGGAAAAGGAAAGGATTCTGGGTGAGCTTGATATTGATGAAGAGAAGCTGACAATCCAGAGATACAAAGGTCTTGGGGAAATGAATCCGGATCAGCTTTGGGATACAACAATGAATCCTGAATCAAGAAATATAATCAATGTAACTCTGGAAGATGCTGTCGGAGCAGATGAAATT
>CAZKOK010000119.1:0-9435 GCA_964554355.1 uncultured Spirochaetia bacterium
TCTGCCGTGCTTTCGGTATTTCCGAAAACAACAGCAGATCCCGGTCTGACATACAGCGGCAGACTGAAGTAGTCGTATTTTTCAGTGTAGAATTTCCCGCCGGTTTTTTCTTCACCTGTAAGCAGATGGGTCCAGGTGCCTTCGGGCAGATAATATGAGACTTCGCCGCTTTCATCGAAGACAGGAGCGACAAGAAGCGAGTCTCCGAGCATATACTGGCGGTCGAGGTACTGCGCCGTCAGATCGTCAGGGAATTCGAGGACCAATGCCCGCATCAGGGGCAGGCCCTTTTCGGCGGAACTCACCGCCTGGCTGAAGATATAAGGCATAAGCCGGTTCTTCAGTTTTGCGAAGAACCTGACAACATCCACGGCTTCTTCATCATAGGCCCAGGGCACCCTGTAAGATGATGAGCCGTGCAGTCTGGAATGTGAGGAAAGAAGTCCGAAGGCGGCCCAGCGTTTGTAGACATCAGCGGTGGATGTGCTTTCAAAGCCTCCCATGTCGTGGCTCCAGAATGTAAAGCCCGATAGCCCCAGGGACAGCCCGCCGCGCAGGGACTCGGCCATTGATTCGTATTCGGAGGTCGAGTCGCCGCCCCAGTGTATCGGGAATTTCTGACAGCCTGCGGTTGCCGATCTGGCAAACAGGACAGCTTTCCCCTTTCCCTTCATTTCTTCAAGCAGTTCGAAAACCGTTTTATTATAAAGATAAGTGTAATAATTGTGCATTTTTTCCGGGTCAGAACCATCAAAGTAACAGACATCAGTCGGGATCCTTTCGCCGAAATCAGTCTTCAGGCTGTCAACGCCCATTTTCACAATCGGCCTCAATTTGTCCTGGAACCAGCTGCAGGCATCATGGTTTGTGAAATCGATAATGGCCATTCCGGCCTGCCACAGGTCCCACTGCCAGACGCTCCCGTCTTTTCTTTTTATCAGATAACCCTTTCCCATTCCTTCTGCAAAAAGCGGGGAGGCCTGGCCGATGTAGGGATTTATCCAGGCTGAAATCCTCAAGCCTTTGGCTTTAAGTCTTTTAAGCATTGCCGCAGGATCGGGAAAGGTCCTTTTGTCCCAGGCAAAGTCGCACCAGTTGAATTCCTGCATCCAGAAGCAGTCGAAATGGAAGACATCCAGCGGGATGTCCCGGTCCTTCATCCCTTCCACAAAAGATGTAACAGTCTTTTCATCATATTCAGTAGTAAATGAAGTTGTAAGCCATAATCCGAAACTCCAGGCCGGAGGCATCGCCGCCCTGCCGGTCAGAAAAGTGTAATTGCTTAAGACTTCTTTCAGCGTTTCTCCGCCGATTATGTAATATTCAAGCTTTTCCCCGCGTACGCTGAACTGGCATTTTGATACAAGTTCGGAAGCGACTTCGAATGAGACAAGTTCGGGATGGTTGACGAAGATACCGTATCCCCGGCTGGAAATACAAAACGGGATGTTCTTGTATGCCTGCTCTGTCCCCGTTCCCCCGTCTTTCTGCCAGATTTCAACATTCTGTCCGTTTTTTATAAACGGTGTAAATCGTTCCCCGAGTCCGTAGATGTTTTCTCCGACGGAAATTGTCAGCTGTTCCTTTATGTACGGGATTTCATCATTTTCAAGGATGTAAGCGCTGCTTCTGCCCTGGCTGCCGGTCAGGAACTTCTCCTTGTAAAAGATTTGTGTTTTCCATTCGGTTTTTCCGGCCAGAATTTTAAGACTGCCGCTTTTTATTTCCAGACAGTCGTCTGTATCGGTATAATTCAGGGCCTGGCTTTTGTCCGGGGGAAGTTTAAAAAAAGGTCCGGTTTCCTGTGTTCCCTTAAAATGGCTGATAGTTATCTTGATTATATCGTCCGCGGGTGAAGAAAAGGAATATTCAAGTACAGGCCCGTCAAGGGTGTCCCCCCGGTGCCTTATTTCTTTTGTCGAAGCCAGTACGGATATTCCGGTACCTGTTTTTACTGTCCGGACAGCCTGCATTGGATAATATGGTTTTACCCCGGGTAAGTTCATCCAGTGTCCATCTGTAAATTTCATATAATTACCTCTTTACTTTATCTTTAGTATTTTAATCCCCCAAAGAAGCGAAAGATACACGAAAAAATTGATTATTTGTGCATTAATTATTATATAAGAGGGTCTTTGCTAACACTAATTTCCCAATTCTTTCATACTATTTGTTTGGGTATTTTTCTCATTCTGCCGGATTTACCATGGAATCATCTTCGATAAAGGACCAGTTCCGGGAAATCAGTGAAATGAATGACAGAAAACAGCCGGTATACATCAGTACTCTTTTTTATATTTTCAGGATCACAGCACTGCTGACCCTGGTTTTCGTTTTTGTTCCGGGTCTCAATCCGGCCCGGATCTCCGGCCTTGTCGACAAGACGCAGTCGCTTCTGACTTCAGGCCTGTCCTACGGTCTGCTTACGAAGTTTTTTGTCAGGGCGTTGACCAGGGGCTGGGTAAGCAAGGGTCTGCTTGTAATGCTTTACCTGGCATCAATGGGAGGCTGGCTGGGGGTATTCGGCTCCTGTGCAGGCGCAAGTATGAGTCTGGGTGAATCAAGACTGAAGAGGATCGGACTTAGAATTTCCGCTGCCGGCTCGGTTCTGTCACTCTTCTCATCAGCCATGATCCTGCTTGTATATAATCTTTTCACAGGATCGCCGAATGTCGACAGGCTTGAACCTGCAATGCCGGGCGGTCTGTCGGTATTCATTGTCCTGAATATTTTTTTATGTCTTTTGTCAGTTCTGCTTCTGGTAATACTTCCGAAGTCTGATAAGGCAATGAAGCTGGAAATGAAGCCGAAATACAGGCTGTTTCTGATGCTTATGCCTTTTCTGGGTCTGGCTTTCGTTTTTTCCTACCTTCCTTTATGGGGATGGGCCGTATCGTTTTTCGATTATCGCGCCGGGTTTGCACTTTCGGCGGACCGTTTTGTAGGATTCAAATGGTTTACCTATCTGTTTCAAAATGAAGCGACAAGGGCTGACATATTCCGGGTCTTGAGAAACACACTGGCAATGAGCGGTCTCGGTCTGGCTACATCATGGGTGGCAATGGCTTTTGCCATATTCCTGATGGAAATTAAAAGCAAAAGGTACCGCCGCTTTATACAGACCATGTCGACTGTCCCGAATTTCATCAGCTGGGTGCTTATTTATTCATTTGCACTGGCAATGTTTGCTTCGGAAGGGCTTCTGAACAGAATACTGATGGATCTGGATAAAGTACAGGCCCCGCTTCAGTTTCTCCAGTCATCAAGGAATATCTGGCTCAAGATGCTTATCTGGGGGATGTGGAAGGGTACAGGCTGGAGTGCGATTATTTATATTGCTGCAATAACGAGTATTGATCCCCAGCTGTTCGAGGCGGCAACCGTCGACGGGGCGGGCAGGTTTCAGAAAATCAGATACATAACGATACCTTCACTGCTTCCGACCTACTTTGTTCTGCTTCTTCTGTCTATCGCCGGGATTCTCAGTAACGGAATGGAACAGTATTACGTGTTCAAGAATGCAATGAACAAGGACACGATTGAAGTTCTGGATCTGTATGTCTATGTTCTCGGCCTGGGCAGCGGCGGGGCTTCCAATATTGCGCTGGCGACAGTTGTAGGTTTTCTCAAGTCGGTTGTCAGCATCACATTGCTTTTTATTGCCAACAAGGCATCCAAATGGGTCCGGGGCGTATCGATTGTATAGGGAGAATTGAATGGCTGATGCTGTAAAAAAGACCGGAATTATCAGAGTCAGACAGCCCAGGCTTAAACGCCTGAAAGTCCGGGATGTGGTTTTCAATATAATCAATTACAGCTTTTTTACTCTTTTTGTTTTAAGCTGTATATTTCCGATTTACTATATTTTTATAAACACAATCAGCAATAATGAACTGGTCCAGGTCGGGGCGATCAAGTTTTTCCCCAGAGGGATACATTTTGACAATTACATAGCACTTAAGAATGTAAGCAATCTTCTGAACTCGCTGCTGGTATCAGTAAGCCGGACAGTTCTGGGAACTGTTGTCATGGTTGCAGCTTCGGGGTTCGTCGGGTACCTGGTTACCAAAAAAGAATTATGGGGAAGACAATTCTGGTACAGATTCATAGTAATTACCATGTATTTCAATGCAGGCCTTATTCCCTGGTATCTGAACATGGCAATGCTGGGTCTCACCAACAATTTTCTGGCTTATATTCTGCCGTGGATAATATCACCTTTTAATATCATTCTCGTAAAAACCTATATCGAGTCGATACCGAAGGAGCTTGAGGAAAGTGCCTTTATGGACGGGGCAGGGTATTTCAGGATTTTCAGAAGCATTATCTGGCCTGTCTGTACGCCGATTCTTGCGACAATTGCCATATTCGGGGCCGTGGCCCAGTGGAATTCCTTTGTAGACACAATGATCCTGATGCGCGACAATCCGAAACTCTATTCTCTTCAATATCAGCTTTATATTTATCTGAAAACCACATCCAACTTAAAGGCTCTTATGGAATCGGGGGGATCGATCAGCGAATCGCAGATCCAGGCAGTCCTTAATCTGCGCACCGTGAAATTTACAGTGGCAATGATAACCATGCTTCCGGTCCTGCTGATTTATCCGTTCCTGCAGCGCTATTTTGTAAAAGGAATAATGGTCGGAGCCATAAAAGGCTGATGACCTTTAAATAAACGAATTGTTTCAGGAGGAAAAATAATGATGGAAAAGAAAAAAAGGCTGCTGACTGTCATTCTGTTGGCTGCTTTACTTCCTGCCGCCGTAATGGCGACGGGCAGCAAACAGTCCGGCGAGGTCAGTGTGATTCCCAAAAAGACTGTAACCCTGACGGTGTACACGCAGCTGGCAAATTATTCAGGCGAGCAAGTTGGGTGGTTTGCCAAGGTGCTCAAAGACAAATTCAATGTAAAGATTAATATTGTTAATGATGAGCAAGGTATTTTTACTACCAGAATGGCTTCGGGCGACCTCGGCGATATCGTTGTATTCGGAAATGATACAGATGAATATCAGCAGGCATGGCAGGCCGGGCTGCTCTGGGACTGGGACGAAGAGGCCCTGCTTGAAAATTACGGCCCCTATATCGCGGACAACATGCAGAAACCTCTGGAAAAGAATGCCTCGATTTCCGGCGGAACAATATACGGCTTCGGTCATAACGTAGCAGGTTCAGCGGATGACCATGAACCCTTCTTTTATCATCCCGACATCCGCTGGGACCTGTACAAGAAACTGGGTTATCCCGAAATCAATACGCTTGAAGATTATATTGATGTTCTTGAGGACATGGTGGAACTTCAGCCCACATCCGATACAGGTGGAAAAACCTATGGTGTATCACTTTTCCCCGATTGGGACGGTGATATGGTCATGTTTGTTAAGGCCACCGCAGCATTATACGGCTGGGACGAATTCGGCTTTGGTCTTTACAATGTAAATACCGACGAATATCGGGACCTGTTTGCAAAGGACAGCATGTATCTGCGCTGTCTGAAATTCTACAATGAACTGAACCAGCGCGGGCTGCTTGATCCGGATTCAATGACCCAGAATTATGATCTTCATAATGAAAAGTACCAGAAAGGCGCCGCATTTTTTGTTATCTTCGACTGGATGGGATGCGGAACATATAACAGCGATGCCCATAAGGCCGAAGGAAAAGCAATGCTGCCCAGACCCGCCAATGACGCAAAGACACTCAGCTACGGTCTGAATGTCTATGGAGGGGACCGTATCTGGACCATAGGGGCCAATACACAGTATCCCGAGCTGTGTATGACAATTATCAACTGGCTGGCAACACCCGAAGGTGCCATGACAAACTTTTACGGACCTCAGGGCGTTACCTGGGACTATAATAAAGACGGATATACATATCTGACAGATCTTGGATTGGCCACACGGTCCGATCCCAATCATACCGAAATGACCGGAGGATACACCGGAACGTACCAGGACGGATCCGTCCAGATCAACAATACGACCTGGTCTTACGGGGCTTCCAATCCTGAAGGCAATAATGAGCCTTATAATTATCAGCAGTGGAAAACATATCAGGCCGGAGACATTGAACCGATAATCCAGGACTGGAGGGGCTATGCAGGATACAGCGACTATGGGTTGTATATCGAATCAAAGGGTTTCTCGGTAGCACCCGGGACCGCATATTCAATGAGTACCAGAAGTGACGAACTTCAGACGACATGGAACCAGGTTGCCGAAGCGGTAAAAACCTATACCTGGCAGGCTATTTATGCACAGAGTGATGAGGAATATAACCGCATAGTTGCAGAGATGAAGGACAAAGTCAAATTATACGGCTATGATGAATGCGTAGCCTGGATCAAGAAGGAAGCAGCCAGACGCGCTACCTTTGCCAAAGCAGCAAAGGGAGAATTTGATTCGGCAGACGTTCTTGCAGCATCAGCGCCGAAGCCTGAGGAAGGAAGCGGTGCAATTCCGCTTGCTGAAAAGGTTACAGGCGCAAGCGCAAATAATCTTGCAAAAACCCTTGGTCCGATAACCATTACGGTGAAAGAGGACACTTCATTTACTTCAAATGATCCGATCCTCGGCGGGAAAATGCAGATGGTGGAATACCTCGGTGAGAAATGTCTTGAAGTAAAACCGAATTTCAACAGTGAAATCCGCGTCGCATTTGTACCGGAAAAACCGGTATCAGTAAAAGGATTTACAAAAATGAAATTCCAGGTTGCCGGACTTGACGGCGGCGGAGGAATATACAATTGCGGACTTTTATATACCGCGGCCAATCCTACAGGTGAGCGTGTAGGTTCATTTTATGTAAGCAATATATCATCGACAAAATGGACAACTGTTGAAGTTGATCTGACCAAAAATGAAGTATGGGGTAAAAACTTTACCGAAGACAAAATGCTTTTCTGTATACAGTTCTGGACCAACCAGTCAAAATACATTTACATAAAGGACCTTGAACTATATTAAATAAACAAAGGCTGTTTTCCCTGCCAGGGAAAACAGCCTTGTTTTTCTATTTATAATATGAAATTGAATCTGTAGAATATCAGAAGAATGAACCTGGAGAAATGCATATGGAATATAAAACATTCCTGTTTTCAGTAATAATCACGATATCCGTTTTGTCGGCCTGTCAGAGTCCGGCCGAAGTACGGATCGATGAATTAACACCGCTGGAGTTTGTCAAGGCGATGGGGATAGGCTATAACCTCGGAAACACCATGGACGCTACAGGCGGGACCAGAGCATATAAAATTGCCAATTTTGAAGTTGCCTGGGGTGCTCCGGTCACGACAAAAGAAATCTTCGAAGATCTGAAGGCCAGAGGCTTCAATACTATCCGCATTCCTGTAGCCTGGTCGAATCTTATGGGCAGTAATTATGAAATCCATCCCGATCTGATAAACAGGGTGGAAGAGATTGTGAATATGGTCCTGGACTCTGGAATGTTCGCTATCGTTAATATCCACTGGGACGGCGGCTGGATTACAAAATTCTCTTCCGAATATAATGAAACGCTGAAAAAATACAGAAGGATCTGGGAACAGATATCAAACCGCTTCAGGAATTATAATGAACATCTGATATTCGAGTCGATGAACGAAGAAGGCTATTTCAATGACCTGTGGGACCGCTACTCAGGCGGCGGTGATAAAAAGCTGGCATTCGACCTTTTAAACAGCGTAAACCAGACCTTTACCGATATAGTAAGAAAATCAGGCGGGATTAATAAAGCGCGTTATCTGCTTATTGCCGGATATGCCACAGACATAGGTGCGACCTGTTCGCCCGAATTCAGCATGCCGAAGGACAGGGCGGGACATACGATTCTGTCTGTACATTACTATTGGCCTCCCGATTTCGCCATCATAGATGAGGATGCAAACTGGGGAAAAGCTGTAAGCACCTGGGGCTCGGCAGCCGAAGTCGAACGGCTGAAAAAAGACATGAACATAATGAAAGTCAA
Organism: uncultured Spirochaetia bacterium; assembly: GCA_964554355.1. Classification (GTDB taxonomy): domain Bacteria; phylum Spirochaetota; class Spirochaetia; order CAZKOK01; family CAZKOK01; genus CAZKOK01. The sequence continues at coordinate 7,972 of CAZKOK010000119.1, forward strand.
TTTCGTTAATAAGAGGATCCCTGTTATCATCGGTGAATACGGAACAGTTGTAAAAAACAAGGACCCGGAAAGCGTACGGAAATACATCTACGAAGTGGCAAGTACCATATGGGAAATGGGAATGTGCCCGATCCTCTGGGACGGGTCCGGCGATGTTTATAACAGACGCGAACTTGCCTTCAATGATCCTCTGATAGGAGAAGGCTTTTTAAAGATCGTAAAAACTGCAAGACAGTAGAACAGGAACAGACTCCTCTGCCGGATATCAGTCGATACGGTAGGTAAGCGACAAAACCGGGATCGGGATAAAAATATTGACACCCCCAAGACCTTCAACGGTATACCTGCCGTCCAGAATAGAAATCCGGAAAGGCAGTATTGCGCCGATATCCCAGCCTAATATTTCATCTGCAATGCGGAATGCGATGCCGGGACAGGCGGCGACGGGCATATAATCCCAGTCGCCCTGCCCTTCGGAGAAAAAACTGTCAGGCGAGTCTGTATATGACGGCATTTTACCCCAGACAATCCAGTTTTCAGTAATAAGGGCTGTGCTGTCAGACAGAACAAATTTCCCTCCCAGGCATAAAATTGCCGCGTTAATTGTGAATCCGTTATCGGTAAACGTAAAAAGCCCTCCCGCTCCCGCCGTAAAATTGTTTTCCGGAGTTCCTGCGGAAAAGACAAGATAAGGTATAAACAGGCCTGCGAATTCAATCCATGAAAGTCCGGCAAAACTCCCCAGAGACAGGGCTGCCTGTTTTCCCAAACCCATGATAAATCGTGCGCTGACTATAGCTCCCGGAATACTTATTCCTCCCCAGAGTGAGAAATTCCGGTTAACGCCGTAACTCATGGTGACTGCGGCGATTTCCTGATCGGCAATGTGAAATTCACCAGTTTCCATCGGGAACCCGGTCGGCATGACAATCAGCCGGTTGGCGGCGGCGTCCTGATAATATGAACGCTTGTCCAGTGTCGGATCAATTTCCCACACTCTTTCGATAACAGAGCGGAGAATAATAACGACCTGGCCGTTCTGATCTGCAATTTCAATCCGTTCGTCGCTGACAGACAGGAGCGTCCCCTGAAAGGAAGCGCCGCTTTCGGTGTAAATTCTGACCTTGCTGCCGGCAAGTGAAGGCAGCTTCCTGAAACTGGCTGAATAACGGCAGGATGACAAGGAACAGAAAAACCGAAATCCAGATTTTTTATATTCATACTTTCTTCCCTGTACAAAAGGAGTACAGCATTGTGCCTGTTTGAAATTATAGCATATTTTGATGTACATTGTGAAAGAGTTCACCTTCAGCGGATAATTTTAAATCAATCTGTCTGCAGAAAAAATGAAAAAAAACTGAGTGCAGACTCAATTCAGCGGAGAATCGCTTTCCGGAAAATTATACCTGCATAATTCTATCAGGTGGTACCGGTCATCCACGCCTATCTTGTTGAAAATGTTAT
>CAZKOK010000120.1:0-855 GCA_964554355.1 uncultured Spirochaetia bacterium
TATAATTGATCCCGGAGCAGATACAAATCTGATAATCAGGCACATGACCATGAAAAACATGAAACCGAGAGGCATTGTCCTGACTCACGGCCATCTGGACCATATACTGGCAGCCGGTGAAATTCAGGATTATTTCAGGGAAAAAGAGCTTATTGTTCCTATAGCGATACATAAAGACGATAAAAAATACCTCGGCCCGTCTTCCGTAAAACAGCATGACGAATCACTGGCAATGCTTGATGCGGAAATGGCCATTACCTTTTCTGACATACTCGTGAATATGCCCGAAGCGGACGTGCTTCTGGAAGATGGCGACAAAGTATTCAAGTCAGACCTTGTCGTTCTGCACACACCCGGACACACAAAGGGAAGCATCTGCCTTTACTCGGAAACAACACAAACCCTGTTTTCGGGCGACACGCTGTTCTTTGAAGGAATCGGCAGGACCGACATGAAGGGCGGAAGCAGCAAAGACATTATGACAAGCATAATGGAAAAGTTATTCACGCTGCCGCAGGCCACAAGGGTCTATCCGGGGCACGGGCCTATTACGACTATTGAAAGAGAAGTGAATCACAATCCGTTTTTTGTGTGAAAATGTTGACATTAAGCATAACTATCCCTATCATTTCAATAAATATTACATTCAGGAAGGAAGCATAATATGGAAGTCAGGAAGATCTTTGTTCTGCTAATGTTATTTGTGATTGCAGGTCTGGCTGCAGGTCAGAATGCTGATGAAAAACCCCTGGTGGCCGTGCCCCCTTTCCAGGTCAGCGGAATTTCCGAAAGTGAAGTTATGGTTTTTACCGATTATCTGGCCTCGTATATTCATGAATCCGCCAAGTTCAGTGT
>CAZKOK010000120.1:865-9421 GCA_964554355.1 uncultured Spirochaetia bacterium
CGGAACAGTAAAAACTGCTTAAGGAACTGAAATTTACACTTTCCGGATGTGTTGATGAAAGCTGCCAGCTTGAAGTTGGGAAAATGCTTTCCGCGGGGCTTATCATTACCGGCAGTATAGGAACATTCGGCAGCAGCTACCTGCTGAATATCAAGCTGGTCAATGTCGAAACAGGTGAGACAGTCAATACTTCATCGGAGTATTTTGATGAAATTGATGATATTCTGAAAGAGTGCAAACGTCTGGTGAACAAACTTCTGGGCACAGATGCAGCAATTGCCGAGGCTGTACCGGAACCCCTTGAGATATCGGTTCCTGAAGATACAGCTGAACCGGTTCCGGAAAGGTCTCCGAAAAAACTTCCGCGAGACCGAAAGTCGGATATTTCAGTATTGCGGCAGGATACAGTAACTATGAAAGACAGAGTGATGATGCGATTTCACTGGCAGGCCTGCCCGCTCTTGGAGGAGGCGACGAATATTTATTTACAGATATCTATCTTGGAACGACAGGACTATCGCCGGAATCCTTCGGATTATATCAGAAGTTAACCGGGTTCCATCTTTCCATCGAATATGAATATCCGCTTACCGATACATTTTCAGCAGGCATCTGGGGGACCTACATGTTTTCCTCACTTTATAGCAACTGGTGTGAACCCATTGATTATGGATACTGGGATTACATTACCTATATAAACAGCGGCATTGCAGAGCAAAGCGTTCTTCCCCCGACATATCCGACACCTGACAATTTGTCATTCGGTATCTGCGGTACGCTGCGGTCAGCCGCTCCCGGCGGGCTGGCATTCAAGTTCAATCTCGGATACGATCTCATGAACCTTATACTGGCCAAGGCCGGAGTCGCTTTTCACGGTTTTTTCGTCAAGGGGATAATCGGGTATCCGCTTGATCCGATGTGGTATTCGTTTACACCAGAATTCGGCGGAATTTGGGGGATTGAAGGTGGTTACGAATTCAGTTTCTGACCATTGCTGAAAAATCCGGGATACAAAAATCTTCCGGCTGCGATTAATGAGTTTCCATTTCCGGGTTATATATATATACGCCTAATAAACAGTTATTCATTTGCTGAGGATGTTTATTTTCTGCTGCGGTACCAGGCAATTGTTTTCTCAACAGGAAAATAAAAGAAAAACAGAACGGTTATTAAAACAATCTTTCCTGCTCCGAGCATGGATAACGGGGCCAGCACAAAAATCAGCATATGGATCCTTATCACATTTTTATAGGGAAGAATCATATTATTTCTGTTGTCTTTTGACATTATTGCTGTTTTATATAAACTGAAATTCATCACTGCTACAGAAAGCAGATAGGGCCAGTATTCCGATATTAAAACCCGAAAGAACGAAATGAAAAGTTCTCTGGCATCTGCCAGAGAATCAAATGTTCCGGGGATATCAAGTTCCAGCGGCACAAACACACCGAGAAAAAGCGCATGTCCCGCATGAAACCCTCCGAAATGTCCAAGAAAAAAGAAAAGCATAAATAATGCCGCAGGCATTGAAGCCAGGGTTTTTATTACAAGTCGGCTGGAATTTAAACGGGAGCCGGGTTTGGTTGCCAGTTTATTCAGGGTTATCCCCGCTATATCAAGAATGATCAGAAAAACAAGTACATATCGGAAAAACCCGGGGCCTGTAATCAGGAAAAGGATCACCATAAAAAAAAGGGCTCCTGTACCCAGACATCCGGGGCTGGACCCTTTTTCTTCTTTTGTATTAATTCCCCGGACCTTATCTGATGTAATTTTTACAGTAATAACCAGGAAAAAAGACAATCCTGTGAGCAGACTTGAAAGCCAGGCGGCCCATACTATATCCTCGGCCTTCCAGTCCTGAACCATGGCCATAATAACTATCCAGATAAAAGCAACCAGATCAGAAACGAGCTCTTTCCGATCAGGAATTCTGTTAAACTCATTAAAGAACCAGTTGCTTTTTTTTACAGCCATATTAAGCTCCTGTCAGGTCATAAATGATAGATTAAAATCAGTTGTTTGAATAGTTAATCTGTTTAAAGAATAACTCAATTGTACGTGGCGGCTGAAACAGGTGCCTGAAATTTTCCATTTTTAACAAAGCTATATCAATCGGATAAATTCAATTTTACTTCAAAGCCAATCTTACACTATACTTCTAGTATACAGTCAACGGGGTAAAATATGAAAGAAGACGCAAGAAAAGTCTACAGGACCAATCTCCTTAAAGTATACGGACTGGTATATTCACTTGTTGCCGCACCTGTGGCATATTACGGACTTATGTATATCAGTCTGTTCAAGGACCATATTGCTGTTGCTCTTCTGCTTTTCGGCACAGTTATGTCAATGTCAGTGATTTTCAATACTTTCATGCAGCGCTTTACCAACAGGAAAATATATCAGTTTCTTAATGGGAAAAGTCTCTCTGCCGAAGACCTTACGGGCATGAAAAAAAGCGCATACATATATCCGATCAGGCTTACTGCTGTTATGGCGTTCGGCTGGATTGTTCTGTTAAACCTGATTGTCTTTATTCCCATGACCATTGCATACTCAGGAACCTTAACTGAAATGGTTGTCTGCAACCTGCTGGTTTTTGCCTGCGCAATGCTTTCAACTCCCATGACATATTTCATTTCGGAACACACTGCCGGCACTTTCCTCAGTCTTACGGAAGTCAGAAATATCCCCGAACCGGAAAATGTAATGCACATTTCGCTGAAATTAAAGATCATGCTGGTCTGTGTATTAATTATCATGACACTTATTTTATATATAACCGTATCGACAATCCTCAGCATTACCCGGGAGCTTTCGCAGACAGAAACCGTAATAAATCTTCTGGTAATAAGCGTAGTCGGAGTCCTCGGCACAAATATAATTTCACTGCTTCTGACGCGTTCATTAAAAGTGCCGATTACAAACATGCGTGAATGCACCGGTATCGTAAAGCAGGGAGATCTGTCAGCCACCAATCCCCGTCTTACAAATGATGAACTCGGCGATATTTCCGATTCATTCAATTCATTTATTGCCAGACTTTCGGGAATTGTCGGCGAAATCAAGACAAGCGTTCACAAGACCAGCGAAAATGTCGGCAATCTGCAGAAGGCGATGGAATTAACAGGTGTTTCGGTCGGTCGAATAAATGAAAGTTCGGACCAGGTCCGGTCGTCCATACTGAGCCAGTCTGAAATAATCACCAGCGTTACCGCCGCCGTCCAGCAGATTATGATGACCATTGAAAGTCAGAACAAACGCATCGGCGAACAGTCCGAAAGTGTTGCGGAGAGTTCTTCGGCCATAGAGGAAATGATATCAAACATCCAGTCGATTGCAGCAAATCTTCAGCGCAGTTCAGATGAGTTCGACAAACTGCAGAAAGCGATAGATACCGGCAGCGGAAACATCAGAAATCTCAAGGAAAACATTCTTCTGTTAAGCCTTACCTCGGACAAGGTTTATCAGGCGAACGTCCTGATAAAGAACATAGCAGCCCAGACAAACCTTCTGGCGATGAATGCGGCAATCGAAGCCGCGCATGCGGGAGACGCCGGGAGGGGCTTTGCAGTGGTCGCAGATGAAATCCGCAAACTGGCGGAGGAGTCAAACCGTCAATCAGGGCAGATATCAAATAATCTGAAAGAACTCAAATCGTCAATTGATCAGTCAGTCGCCACCGCAGGCGAAGCCGGCACATCCTTTGATGTGATTGTCGAATCAGTCCGGACGGTAAATGATGTTGAATCCGAAATAAGAAATTCCATTAATGAACAGTCCAGCGGATCAAATCAGATCCTCCGGTCGCTGTCCGGAATGAACAACATAACAGCCGAAGTCCATTCAGGTTCGCAGGAAATGCTGCGCGGCAGCAAAGACACTCTCGGAGGTATTGACGAACTTCTCAGAATAACAGGACAGGTAAGAGACCTTGCCGAAACCGTCGTTGAAAAGGCCAGGCTTGTTAAACAGAACACCGAAGAATCGCTGCCTCTTCTGGAGCGCAACACGGAAAACATGAAAGCGGTGAACGATCTGATTGGTTTTTTCAGGACTGACAAACACGAATAAGACTCACGCGACGACGCTGCGGGCGGGACGGAGCGTGAAAGATTAACGGGCTTCCGGGCAATCGAATGCTTTATGAAAGCTGAATAAATGGTTCTCACAGAGACACAGCGGCACTAAGGGGTTTCAGTGAAAGTGGCTGGATTTGGTGTAAAAAAGCGGCTTCTCCGGAATGTTGGGGTTGGGCTCCGCTAACACACCTCCAGAAATTGTAAATTCCATATATCAGACTATCCCGATCACCCGGAAGCCCTTCCCGCCCCAAACAACGACCTGTCTGTCGCGTTGTAGCGTCGTCGCGCAAGACATTTTGAAGCGTTCCATGAAACCAATCATTTACCTGAAATATATTTCAGAAATCTCTCTGCATTAAAATTAAGTATCAGCGAATCGGGAAAGCCGCAGCTTTGGCACAATTCATATGCTTTTTCGAAATTGCCGACATCATTTTTATAATGAGAATCCGAACCAAGAACCAGCGGGACATCCTGTTTGAGGGCTTCGAGGATAATTTCCCTTATCATTGAATCTCCGCCGGGCCTGAAGGAGACCGGCAGCAGCGAAGAATTGTTTATTTCAGGAAGCACATGAGCAGCTTTAGCAGCTTTGATTATTTCGGGTATGTCAAAACTGAATCTTATATCTCCCGGATGACCGATTATGTTTACGTAAGGATTATCAATAACCTTTTGTAAAGTATGGGTGTTTTCCTTCCTGCTTCCGGGTTTCATGCAGACAGTATGAAATGAGGCAATTACAATTTCCATTTCTTTCAGAATTTCCGCATCAAGATCGAGTTTTCCGTCAAAATCCGTGATATTTGCTTCAACACCTTTCAGTATCCTTACTCCATAAATTGTCTGCGGCAGGACCCTCATGTTATGAAAATGATACGGATGGGCCCCTCCGGGCATTGCCGGACCATGGTCAGTCATTGCTATCATTGACAGGCCTTTTTCGCATGCCGCTTCGGCATTTTCATCAAGAGTACTGTAGGCATGCCCGCTGCTTACTGTGTGCGTATGAATATCAAGTTCAAATTTCATAATTGAAAAATAACACAAAGCAAATAATTATTGAATGCCTTATTGATAAACAGCTGGAAAAGCCATTATTCTTAAGATATATGAGGAAAATGCTCCTGTTCTCTCTGATTTTAATCTTCTCGTTCTCATGCAGCAGGAAAGAAGCAGAATATTCCATTAAAATTGGAGTACTTGATTTACGGAATTTTGAAATTTCCAGCGATACGCGTATTGAACTTGGCGGAGAGTGGGCATATTTTCATGAAGAATTTGTCATTGGCGAAAGGGCCGCGGAGGAATTTTTTGATGTGCCGGAGACGCCTGCAAAGCGTTTTACATTCGGCACATATCAGCTGAAAATTCTTCTTCCCGAATACAGCGGCAAACTCGGCATACTGTCATTTTCACCCGAAACGGCATACAGAATGTATGTCAATAACAAGCTGGTTGGTTCGGCCGGAAGCCCCGGCTACACTCATAAAACATCTGTAGCGGAATACCGTCCTGATGTTCATTTAATTGATACCGATGAACAGACCCTTATTATTTCAGTTCAGGTTTCAGATTTCGGTGATACAATAGGCGGCATACGCAGAAGTATGGTTTTCGGCAGTTATGAAACCGTCAGGAAACTGTATCTGTCAGGGCTTATCCAGCAGATATTTATTTCGGGCGGTCTTTTTCTGATCGGTATTTATCATATCATGTTTTTCCTGATCAGAAGAAAGGAAAAATCATCTCTGCTTCTGGGAATTTTCACACTGGTAATGTGTATAAGGCTTTATATTTATGATATATTCCCCCTGCATAATATTATCCCGGGAATCAGCTGGCAGCTGGAACACCATATAGGCAACCTGACTTTTTATCTGGGCGTTCCTGTTTTTATTCATTTCCTCCGCTATATATTTCATAAAAACTTCCCGAAATGGCTTCTTACAGGCATATATGCGGCCGGGGCAGTATTCAGTCTGATTGAGCTGGTTCTTCCAATCCATATTTCTGATCCTCTTCTGCCCATTTACCAGATTATTGCCCTGTTTTCCGGAGTCAGTACAATTGTAATTGTTATCAGGGCCTTCAAAGAACGGACCCTGTTTGCTATTATTTTTCTATCGGGATTCATGTTCATTCTGCTTGCACTTTTCCATGATATTCTGATAGCAAATCAGATTATTGCCGGGCGTCACCTTACACCGTTTGGAATAGCCGGATTCATCCTATCCCAGGCGATGCTTTTAAGCATCCGCTTTTCCAGGGGTTTCAATCAGATTGAGAAAATGTCCCTTGCCCAGAATGAACTCCTTGAACGGCAAAAGGAAACAGAGTACGAGCTTGAGAAAAGGGTCCGTGAAAGAACGCAGGCCCTGGTTGAAGCTAAAAATGAAGCTATAAGGGCCAGCAAGGCAAAATCCGAATTCCTTACAAATATGAGTCATGAAATGAGGACTCCCCTTAACGGAATAATTGGTTTCAGTGAGCTTCTTATTGAAAAACCTGACCAGAGTCAGGTGAATACCTACGCTACTCTGATATTCAGCGAATCTGACAAGTTATTAAGACTGATAAATCAGCTGCTGGACCTGGCGCGTATCGAAAGCGGGAAAACAGAACTGAAGCCCAGACCTATTAATCTGACCGCATTTCTGTATGAAATATGCAGTTCTTTTCAGATGAGGGCACGCTCACACGGTCTGCAGTTTTCACTGACAACAAAGGGAGAAATGCCTGCGTCCCTGCTTATCGATGCGGAACTGCTGGGACAGGTACTTATAAATCTGGTCGGGAATGCAATAAAATTTACTGAAACAGGATCGATAACGGTGTGTGCAGAAAATATGAGAACCAGCAATGAATGTATAATTTTCCGGTTTTTGATTTCCGATACCGGCATCGGCATTCCGGAAGAAATGCAGGACAGGATTTTTGATTCATTCACGCAGGCCGAAAGCTCAAGAAAAAGACAGTATGCGGGAACAGGACTCGGTACGGCAATAGCCCAGCAGCTTGTCAGGCTGATGGGAGGGGAAATAACACTCGAAAGCAAGTCCGGAAGAGGAAGCACCTTTTCTTTTGAAATTCCTCTTGTGCGCTCACTTAACCCGGCGGAAAATATTACACACGAACAGATCACGGCAACCCAGTTTAAACCGGTACTTAACGGCCTAAAAGTCCTTCTGGCCGAAGATTATCCGCCGAACCAGCAGCTTGCCCTGATCCACCTGCGTAAACTCGGCTGCTATGTGACGCTGGCTGCCAACGGACGCGAAGCCCTGGACCTGCTTGAGCATCAGCAGTATGATCTGATACTTATGGATGTGCAGATGCCTGACATGGACGGACTTGAAGCCACAAGAATTATCCGCAGGGAAAACACCAACATACCAATTCTGGGAGTAACAGCCAATGCTTTTGAAACAGACAGAAGAGACTGTATCGAGTCGGGTATGAATGGAGTTTTAAGAAAACCCTTCCGCAAGGAAGAGTTTATCCACCAGGTTGCTGCCTGTATTGATATCCATACCGATGAAAATACCGAAGAGGTCGAAGACAAACCGGACAGCAATGTTCCCCTTGATGCGGGACTTCTGTTCCGCGATGTTTATCAGGAACCCGAACTCTTTATTGATATTATAAACGGCTTTATCGATGAAACGGAAAAACAGCTGGCCACAATAGAAATGGCCATTGAACAGAAAGACCATCCTACTGTCCACAGGAGTGCCCATTCAATCAAGGGCGGGGCATTGAATGTACGTGCAGAAAAGCTTAAGGAAGACGCACTCGCCCTTGAACTTGCGGCAAAGGAAGAGGACAGCGATAAATACAAACCTCTGATGCGCCAGCTGGTCAGCTCCTTCGAAGAACTTAAAAACTACTGCCTTACCCCTGAAAAAATCTGTCCAGAGCAGAAGGAAGAATCCTGATTGATCTATTCAATAATCAGATTGCGGGGATTGATACGCCGGATTTTCGTTAACGGTATAATTACGCTTAACAGACTTGCCGCAATAATAAAACCAAATGTAATCAGCTGACACCGGACAATAGCGGTCAAGGGAAAAAACTTCATTCCAAGTACAGGCGCAATCAGCGCATTGGTCACTGCTGCGGTGAAAAATCTGCCGGCAAGCACTCCCAGCAGGGCTGCAGGGACTGATACAAAAAGCAGTTTGATGACAAAAACCGAACGGATTTTCCGGTCTGTCAATCCAAGCACTTTCAGAACGGCAATTGTCTTCCCGCGTTCATTGAGCTCCATAAGTGATGAATTAAAAATTATTACCAGACTTACCAGAGAAAAAGTCAGGATAAGGAAAATTGTAATTATCCGCGCAGGACCCTGATAATGCCTTAACTCCAGGGAAATCGATTTTCGGTAATCCGAAACCCTCAGCACACCGGGAAATCCGTTAACAAGTGATTCAATGAATACCTGCTTGTCGGCCCCGTCTGC
>CAZKOK010000121.1:0-9363 GCA_964554355.1 uncultured Spirochaetia bacterium
AATGCAATTGATCCGAACAGACCGACAAGAAGTACAATGATACTCCAGGCAGGCTTTGTCAGATTGGCAACGCCTTCCCTGAAGATTTTTACAAGACAGAATACTTTGAGTCCAGGTTCTATAGCAACGATCGGGATTACCATTAAAAGCAATTGACCTGTTGTCATGTCAGCAAACATGTGTCCCTCCTTCGGGTGATTGATATACAGACGAATAAGAAAGAAATAAGTTCAGAAAAAAATTATAAATATTTTCAGACTCACGCGACGACGCGACGAGGGCCTGGGTTTTTGGGGTTTGGGACTACTGATGAAGACGGATAAACGGAATAAAGCCAATGCAGGTGCCAACGATCTTTGGCCCCTGCGTTTTACGCCCTGAAAAAAGTGAACAAACCCAAGAACCTGAATAAAAATCCGTCCCATCCGTCTTCATCCGTTTTTCTGTCAGACGATAGCGCAATACGAAGTATTGTCGCGTAAGTCAGTAGTTTAAAAATATTTCCGTTGCCGCTGCAGGAATATTTGCATTAGGCTTTGCCAGTTGCTACCATTAGTAGTATATGGATCAATGTTTTGACAATAAAAGAAAATATCCCAGGCATGAAGTCGAATGGTCTGTTTTTATGATTCAGAGGGATAAAAAGATAAAAATCGGCCACATTGCGGATATATCAATATCGGGAATAAAGATCATCCTTGAGGAATCGGTATTTACAAAAAATGAGCCTGAAAGGTATGATCTCACACTTTTCATGACAGACTCTCCGGAAGTCAGAATGCATATAGCCGGCCGCATAGTGTGGAGTGTCAAGTCCGGAGACTCTCTGATAATCGGACTGGAGCTTGCTTATCTGGATAAGGACTCCAGAAAAAAGCTGGAAAGGCATATTGAAAACCAGGAAGAGCTTTCAGTGCAGATAGATCTCGACTCGCAGCAGGATGACACTCAATCGGGACCCGGGAATAACTTTATAAGAGATTTATAAAGTTATTCCCGCCCGTAGCGTCGTTGCGTCGTCGCGTGAGATTATTTGATCCCGTATTATTCAAAGCTGTAATAATCAAACAGAAACAATGTCTGATACCTGAGCGGGCCTTTAAATACAAGATAAAGATTATGAATTCCTTCAACCGGTTTTATATCACAGGAGATTTCCTGCCAGTTTTTAAGAACACCTGTATTCGGAATTTCACAGACGCCTGCCAGGGTCCCGCCGTTCTTTTCTCCGCCGTCTATCCACAGCTCGATTTTTCCGCCTTCCCTTTCCGAAGCAATCATGGCTTTGAAGGTTTTTGCCCCTTTGCCGAAATCGATCCCGGAAACGGCTGACCAGTTGCCGTCATGAAGGTCGGTCAATGCGACACCTTTCTTCACATCGCCGTCATAAATGTCAATTGTTTCAACACCGGATTCAGCAGCCAGAAGTTCTGCTTCGATACGTTCAAATGCATCAACATTCCTGAGCTGTTCAATATCACCACCGGTAAATTTTGCCTGAATGATTTCACCGTTATCAGCGAACGATATTCTTTCGATATTTACCGATCTCTGATATTCACTCATATTGCCCATGCTGATGGCAAGGTTCCTGCTGTGATAAAACACATACCAGTTCCCTTCATATTCAACCAGTGAATGATGATTATTGTTGCCGTGATTATCGGGAGGATTATCAATGACAACACCTTTGTACTCCCAGCCGGTCATCGGATCATCACTCATCATGTAATCAATTCTTATGCCGTGTCCGTTTTCCCAGTTTGTGGAATATGTAAAGTAGTACTTGCCGTCTTTTTTAAACGGGAAAGGGGCCTCGAAATAATCCGGAGCGAGTATGGTTGTAGCAGAATTATCTTTTAAGCTGATCAGATCCTCATTAAGCCTTATAACGCGTGCGTTGTCTCCGGTTTCCGGCATCCCGCCTCCGAAGTAAAGGTATGCCTGTCCGTCATCATCAATCAGCACACCCGGATCAAAACACCAGGAAACTTCGGCCCCGGGGTATTTCGGCGTAATCAGCGGTCCACCCAGAGGATCTTCAAACGGTCCATACGGAGTATCAGATACGACTACACCTATATTGCTGCCGCTGTTTGGAAAAAACAGGTAATAACGATCAGTCCTTTTATCGTAAACGCAGTCAGGCGCATATAGTGAACTTGCCCACATTTCCCCGGAATTCAGGACTATTCCATGGTCCTGCCAGTTTACAAGGTCATCAGAAGAAAAAACATGATAATCATTCATATTATATGATGTTGCATTATCACGATCATGGGATGTATACAGATAAATCCTTCCCCCAAACGCGCGTGCGGTCGGATCGGCCATAAAAACATGCGTGACTATCGGATTTCTGGTTTTTCCGTCCAGAAGTTCCGGTTCAGAATATGACAGGTCAGGCTCCGGGGCCTGAGGAGGTTTAAAATCTTCCTTCTCCCAGCGTTCCATCCTTTCCTTAAACGGAAGTTTTACTTTCCGTGAACTCTGGCATGAAAAGATAAAGAGACTTAATATAATAACCAGTATAACCGGGTAGTATTTCCTTTTCATAAATTCCTCCTGCTTTATGAATATTTTACAGCATGAAATAAAAAACACCAACATTTTTCCGTGTTCGTTAACGCAAACAGGTTAATTATTTAAAGTTTTTCTTTTAGCTGATATTCTTCCCTGACCCAGACTCTCATTTCACCCTGACCTCTGTTTCCCCAGCAGAAGTACGGAATAAAGACCAGTCTTTTTTCTTTTTGCATAACAGTCTCTGTTGTGTATATTAAATCCGCGTCTGCATAGGAGATTGTTTTGCCTTCAGTTTCAATTTTCAGGAATTGCCCGTATTCAGCAGGAATTATTTGTTCTGTGAATTCGGCTTTGCGATTAATTGAAATCCCGGCAAGTTCTTTTCCGTTATCCGCTTCTTCCAGACAATAGACAACCGGCCCTTTCATCACCGCAGCCTTGCCCGCGTTTTCATGGACCTTTGGATGAGAGCGGATAAGGCGTACAGGCATATCAAATTCCAGTTCGACTCTGTCCCCGTTTTTCCAGTTTCTTTCAATTAAGGCGTATCCTTTCTTTACGGCCGGATTCTGTTTTTCGCCATTAATACTGCACTCCCAGTCTGTACACCATCCGGGCACACGGAATGATAATTTAAAATGCTGTTCAGTATTCAGATTTACAGTAATTACTGAATTGCCGTTCCATGGATATTCGCCTGATATATCCAGATTGATCCCTGAGCCCTTAATATCAAATGCGATTTCACTTTCTTCATAGAGATGAATATAAACTCCATCATCATCCAAAGAACAGATGCAGCGGCCTGCTGATGCAAAAAATCTTGCGATATTAGGCGGGCAGCAGGCACAGCCGAACCACTTAAGCCGTTCAGGTTTTACATGTTTATGGTCATCCCGTTTCCGGGAAATTTCTGGTCCGATCTGAAGAGGATTCACATAAAAAAATCTTTTTCCATCTGCAGACATTCCGCAGGGAATGCCGTTATAAACCAGCTTTTCAAGGATATCGCCGTATCTTGCGTCCATGTCCAGATGCAGCATGCGCTGTGCCCAGAACGCAAAGCCGATGGCTGCGCAGGTTTCATTATACGCCGTTTCATTCGGCAGATCATAATCTGAAGTAAACGCTTCACGCTGAGCGCCGGGACCGATTCCGCCGGTAAGATACATCTGCTTACCAGTAACATTATCCCATAATGTTCTGCAGGCATCGGCAAGGGATTTGTCCCCGGTTTCAAGGGCAAGATCGGCCATGGCGCAATACATATACATTGCCCTTACGGCATGGCCTGCCGCATATTTCTGTTCACGTACAGGAAGATGGACCTGTGCATATTCCCGGTCTTTATAATCCGATCCGCCCCAGAAAGTCTTTCCATTCCTTTTCCTGAATTCTTCATTAAAATAGAACGGCTCTTTTCCCCTTTCATCAATAAAGTACAAAGCCAGATCCAGATACTTTTTCTCTCCGCTGATCCGGTAAAGCCGGACAAGGGCAAGTTCAATCTCCTGATGTCCGGGATAACCTTTCAGCTTGCCATCCTGAGGACCGAAAATGCCGGCTATCAGGTCCATGTTTTTTTTCATCACTTTCAGAAGTCTGGAATCACCGCAGTTTTCCTCAAGTGCGACAGCGGCCTCAAGCATATGCCCGGAGCAGTACAGCTCATGGCATTCGGCAAGGTTTTTCCATTTGTTTTGAGGTTCCTTTACGCTGAAATATGTATTCAGATAGCCGTCATCTTCCTGTGAAGCTTCAATCAGATCAATTACCATGTCTGTATTTTTCCTGAGTTCACGATCATTTTTCAGCGCAAGAGAATAAGCTGCCGCTTCCAGCCATTTTGCAACATCACTGTCCTGAAAAACCATGCCGTGAAATTCTCCTGATGATTTTCCTGCAGCTATTTTAAAATTTTCAATTGCCCGGCTTGGTTCAGCTTCCGCTATTTCATCATTTAAAGCAGACCACTGGTATGGAATAACTTCATTAATTACCAGTCCGTTTTTAAGTTTTATGTTTTTGAGTGAAACAGATTTAAAGGTTTTCATTACCGATTCCCCATCTTTGTATCGGCATCCCCGCGAAAGCAAGCAGCTGGATCGCTTTTTTCACTCTCCTGATATTCTTCCGGCTTAATACGCAGCATCATTCCAGCGCAGTTCTTTCCTCAGGTCTGATATATTCGTGGATTCATCAATAACTATCATTTCAATTCCGGCAAAGGAAGCGAAATCTTCAAGCTCCTGAACGCTTATCCCCTGCGAATAGGCTGAATGATGGGCCGCTCCCGCATATATCCAGGATGCCGCAGCTGTTTTCAGGTCGGGATCAGGTTTCCAGAGAACGCTTGCGACCGGCAGTTTGGGCAGGGACCTGGCCGGTTTTACGGATTCCACTGTGTTTACTACCAACCGGAACCTGCTGCCCATATCAATGATGCTGGCATTAAGTGCAGGTCCGGTTTTTGAGTTGAATACCAGACGGACCGGATCACCTTTCCCGCCGATTGACAGGGGATGAACTTCAAGCTTCGGTTTATGTGCAGCAATCGAAGGGCAGACTTCCAGCATATGGGCCCCAAGAACCATCATTTTTCCGTTTTCAAGATGATATGTGTAGTCTTCCATAAACGAAGTCCCGCCGTCTTTTGCCATTACTTTTACTGCACGCACAAGCGCAGCCGTTTTCCAGTCTCCTTCGGCTCCGAAACCATAGCCTTTTGCCATCAGCCTCTGGACTGCAAGTCCCGGAAGCTGGTTCAATCCATGCAGATTTTCAAAGGTTGTTGTAAAAGCAGTAAATTTTCCGCTTTTTAAAAATTTTAAAAGCCCTGCCTCGATTTTTGCGGAATCCTGCAGAATGGAATGCTTTTCACCGCCCGGAAGAAGTTCTTTCGCCGTGTCATAGCTATTGATGCATTCTTCCACAATCTGTTTTACATCATTTTCAGGAGCTGCTTTTATGTATTCATTCAGATCTCCTACCCCGTATCCATGGACTTCATAGCCGAAGGTTTCCTGTGCCGCAACCTTGTCTCCTTCGGTAACAGCTACATCGCGCATATTGTCTCCGAATCTGGCAACCCTGCCCCTTCTGCTGTCATCCCAGGCAAAGGCAGCCCTCGCCCACTTGTCCAGACGGTCACGGACTTCCGGATCTTCCCAGTGCCCGGCAATAACCGTGCGTTCAATCCCCATCCTTGAGCATATAAATCCGAATTCCCTGCCTCCGTGAGCCGACTGATGAAGGTTCATGTAATCCATATCAATTTCGTCCCAGGGAATATCGCGGTTAAACTGTGTATGGAGATGAACAAAAGGCTTGTTCAGCTCCTTAAGCCCCTGTATCCACATCTTTGCCGGGGAAAAAGTGTGCATCCAGAAGATAATACCGATTACATTCGGATCACTGTTTGCTTTTCTGATAAATGAAGATATCTCTTCTGGTCGGGTCAGAATATCCCTGTATTCAATATCAATGCCGATATTCCCGGATTTATTCAGTCCTTCAGCGATTTTTTGTGTGTCCTGCGCTACCTGCTTCAGTGTTTCAGGTCCGTACAGATGCTGACTTCCGGCAGCAAACCAGATGCATTTTTTCATTTTTTTCTCCATAAATAAGTTATTCATTTCTGACCGTAATAGGCGTTTTTCCCGTGTTTTCTCTGATAATGTTTATGAATAAGGCTTTTCTTAAGTCCTTCAAGACGCGGATTCAGGCTGAGAGAAATATATGCCATCTCGGCTATCTCTTCAAGGACCTTGCTGTGATAGACAGCTTTCATTGCGTTTTCTCCCCAGGTAAAAGGCCCGTGACCTGCAACAAGGACCATGGAAACTTCCTGCGGATCAATTGAAGTAAAGGCCGCTATTATCTGTCTGCCTGTTTCAGTTTCATAATCAAATTCAATATTTTCATCTTTCATAATCTCCGTTACAGGGATTTCCTGAGTAAGGTGGTCGGCGTGGGTTGTTCCGAGAATCGGTATGGACCGGACTGCCTGCGACCAGGCGACAGCATACTTTGAATGTGTATGACATATGCCGCCGATTGAGGTGAATGCCTTGTATAATTCAATATGCGTATTTGTATCCGAAGACGGCCTCATTGTTCCTTCGATGATATTGCCGTCAAGATCAGCAACCACCATTTTGTCAGGATCAAGTTCGCTGTAGGGAACTCCGCTCGGTTTTATGGCAAAAACCCCCTCTTTTCTGTCTATCCCGGATACATTCCCGAAGGTATATACAGCCAGATGCTGTGCGGGTATTTCCATATTTGCCTCATATACCCGGCATTTCAGTTCATGATATCTGCTTTTCGTTTTTAGCGCAGGACTGCTTTTTTCAATAAAACCTCCGTATTCACGGTAGCGGGAATAAAGCCGTCTGTATTTCCCGACGTAATCCGGCCGGGGGATATATTCCTTTTCAAAGCCCTGGCCGATTTTCTTCTGGGCTGTCGGAATGTCCGGATAGATACCGGACGCCACAGCTGCAAACATCGCTGATCCAAGCGCCACAGTCTGAAGAGAAGAAGCGACCTTGATTTTTTTATCCAGAACATCTGAAAGGATCTGCATAACAAACGGGGATTTCTTTGAAACCCCGCCGATTGCAATCACTTCTTTTATTTTTACGCCCTCTTCTTCAAATCTTTCGGCAATACTTTTGGCCCCGAAAGCCGTGCTTTCCACAAGGGCACGGTACAGATGAAGAGCATCGCTCCCCAGATTAAGTCCGAATACCGCCCCGCGCAGGGTCTGGTCTGCATCAGGGGTCCTGCGGCCGTTAAGCCAGTCCAGAGCAACTATACCTGATTCTTCAGGATCAATATTCTCCCCTTTCTGCTCAAGAAGGGGCAGTATTTTTTTATCAAAAAACGATTCAAGGTCCGAAAAGGATTTTTCGTCTATTACTTTATGTTCTTTTATAACTTCCAGAGGCCAGCCCAGGAGTTTTCTGAACCAGGCATAAATATCGCCGAAGGCCGACTGCCCGGCTTCCAGACCGATCATTCCCGGAATTATTGACCCGTCCACCTGGCCGCATATTCCTTTCACCAGTCCGGTGCCGCCATCAGATGGAGCGACCATCATGTCGCAGGTGGAAGTTCCGATTACCTTTACAAGCGCCCCGGGCACAATCTGTCCGCCCGCAGCACCCATATGGGCATCAAAGGCCCCGACTGCTACGACTACATCAGCGGAAAGTCCAAGTTTCTGTGCCCATTCCGGGCACAGGGTCCCGGCAGGAACATCGGCTGTATATGTTTCACGAAACAGTCTTTCCCTTAATCCTGAAAGCCCGGGCCCCAGCTTTGCAAGGAATTCTTCTGATGGAAGACCTTCGAAATCTTCATGCCACATTGCCTTATGTCCGGCCGCGCATCTGCTTCTTTTCATTTTAAGCGGATCAGTATTCCCCGTAAGCACTGCAGGCATCCAGTCGCAGTGCTCAACCCAGCTGAAAGCGGCTTTTGCAACCTCTTTATCCTCCCGGCATACATGAAGGATTTTTGCCCAGAACCATTCCGAAGAATAAATACCGCCTTCGTATTTTGTATAATCTTCCCCGCCCCATGTTTTTGAAAGATTGTTGATTTCTTCGGCTTCCTTTACCGCGGTATGGTCTTTCCAGAGGACAAACATTGCATTCGGATTTTCCTCAAATCCTTTTGTAAGAGATAAAGGGATTCCTTCTTTGTTTACCGGAACAGGTGTTGATCCGGTGGTATCGATCGCGATCCCCCTGATATTTTTTATCATCTGTTCAGACAGCTGTGCCAGGGCACTGCAAATTGAATTCTCGAGGCCTTCAAGATAATCCAGCGGATGCTGACGGAACATATTATTTACCGGATCACAGTATTTTCCTGCTTTCCATCCGGGATAATAAAAAACACTTCCTGCTTCTTCCTTGCCGTCGGCCGCATTTATCACAACAGCCCTGCAGGAATCTGTACCATAATCAACGCCAATAACATAATCAGACAAAACCTCTCCTCCCTGTCAGCAGAATATGCATGCAGCGCGCCTGACCGCGCTGCATGGGAAGTCATCGTACGAAAAAGACAAACAAATAAATAAATTTGTGTGCGTTTTCGTTCACGCTTATTCTAATCTTACTTTTCCGGTTTTGTCAAACAGATGTTTGAATAAATGCTGTTTTTATAAATATCCAACTTAATTTAATGTTTATTCAAGTATAACAGTTATTTAATTAAGTAAAGACAGCGAAACAGCAGGATTGAAATCAGCGTGTTCGTTAACACAGCCTGACTTTTTCTCTTCGGGGATATAAATCGGAAAAAAACGAAAGTTTTTAATAATAAAACCAACTTTTTTGCTCCGTTTTTTACGGTAAATTATTACCAGCGTAAAATTTCATACCAAAATTGATAAAATACTTCATGTACTTCTGAATCTGCAGACCATAAGATTCTACATGCTCATATGCGGCGTTGCCGCTTAATAGGTTGATTGAAACTGTTCCAGCTTAAGTAAGAAAATTGTATCCCGAAAAAGTGGCGTACAGTACTCTCTATGCAGAATTTTGACATGGAATGACAGTTTTGATCTCTTTTATGTTATTTGTTTCTAAAGGAGTGTTTAATGAACAAAATAATTCGATGCTTTATGGTCATCCTGCTGGCAGCAGGCCTGTTTGTTCAGTTTGGTTGTGGAAAAAAAGATTCCGGTCTGATTAAGGTCGGTATTGTAAATCTGCCGCCGGAAGAATCCGGTTACCGGCAGGCCAATGTTGAAGCCATGAACGATGTCTTCTCAAAGGCGAACGGCTATGACGCAAAACAGACCAACACCGGCGACAA
>CAZKOK010000122.1:0-9326 GCA_964554355.1 uncultured Spirochaetia bacterium
TTATAAAAATTCATGAATCCTACAACCGGCTTAAAGATTTTTATTTTACAGGGATTTCCTTTTAATTCGCACTTTTCTGTCTGATATAAAAGTTTTTTACAGCTCCGGGAAGGTCTTTTTCAGAAACCCGGCAAGATCTTCAAGCTTATTGGCGATTACAGTACTCATCTTTTTAAGTTTAAGCAGTTTTTCAAGCTGTTCGGGCAGTTCAACATCCCGGCCTGTTGCTTTTTTAACGATTTCAAGAAATTTTCCAGGGTGGGCTGTAGATACATTAATCAGGGTTCCTTTGTATTCCGGGTTTCGGGCCTGGAAGTTCTTAACGGCTTTATATCCTACTGCCGTGTGCGGATCGATGAACCTGTCTGTCAGGGCATGGAAATCCCGGATTGCTTCTACGGTTTCTGCATCGCTTACAACTTCCGGATAAACTCTCTTTTTCATTTTCCCGCAATCTGAATTAAAAAGAGCCAGCATCCTTTCAAAATTGCTGGGATTGCCGACATCCATTGCATTGGAATAGGTTTTTACAGATTTTCTCGGTGAATATTTTCCGGAAAACAGATATTCGGGGACAACATCATTGATGTTTGTGGCAGCAATAAAGAAATCGGTTTTCATGCCCCAGAAATCAGCATATAGACCTGCAGTCAGGTTTCCGAAATTCCCGCTTGGAACACAGAAAGCAATTTTGTCAGAATCATTTTTAAGCTGCGCCCATGCCCAGATATAATAAAAAGACTGGGGAATAAGGCGTCCCAGATTTATGGAATTGGCAGATGTAAGGCAGAACTTCTCTTTCAGCTGATGATCCACAAAAGCTTCCTTGACCATCCGCTGGCAGTCATCAAACGATCCTTTTGTCTCAAGAGCATGTATATTCCGGCCAAGCGTCGTCAGCTGCTTTTCCTGCAGCGGGCTTACACGCTGTGACGGATACAGGATAACAACATCGATATTCTTTTTATTGTAAAATGCCTGGGCGACAGCGCTGCCCGTATCACCTGAGGTAGCTGTCAGAATTATTGCCCGCTGGTCTTTTTCGGAAAGGAATTCCTCCATAACAGTTGCCAGATATGAAGCGCCGAAATCCTTGAAAGCGCATGATGGACCATGATACAGCTCCAGACATGCGACATTATCACCCATCCAGCTGATTTCGGGCAAAAAATGGAAAGCCCTGCCGGAAATTTCAACAGCCTTTTCAGGACTGAAAAGATCCGGAAACAGGTTTGCCGTCATTACAGAAGCAATTTCCCTGAAAGAAGTATGCAGGTCAAAAGAATTCATCAGATTGCTGAAATCAGGCATTCTTTCAAAATGATAAAGGCCTCCGTCCGGGGCCAGCCCTTCGAATACGGCCTGCGCGAAATTCACCCTTCTGTTTTTATCTCTTGTGCTGATAAACATCTTCCGATCTCCTGGAACACGGTAATTTGTTATTTATACATGAAAAACAGGATTTATTCCAGATTGTCGGGCTGCAGGACCTGGAAAAGGTGAATAGCCCAGAGCTTGTGTTTTTCCTGAAATCAGCAAAACATTGTGGTTTGAAATAAAATGGAGTAATACTACTTGTATCAGACAGATCATATTTCTTTATTTCTGAATATATACGGAATTCCGGCAAATATATCTGTGCAGTAGAGGGGAAAAAGAATGAAAAAAACCGGTAAAATTTTATTTTTGTGTCTTGTTGTGCTTTTCATATTCAGCTGCGGTAAAAAAACAGAAGATGCTGAATCATTTGATATTGCTGTAATCGAAGATTCTGAACCCGTTGAGGAACTTACCGCCGCGGAGGCGGATCCGGATTTCAGGGTTTACAGTGTCAGTAACAATCTTCCCACATCGGTAAAAATATTTTTTAACCGCAATATTATAGCAGATGACGGCGGTATAAATAATGCAATAAACGGAGACACGATTATTACCTTCAGTCCCGCGGTAAGGGGACAGTGGATCTGGTGCAGTACCAGGATCCTGGAATTTATTCCCGAAACGGGCTTTGCGCACAACACAAATTATAAAATCTCAATCAGGCAGCTTCAGTCAGGTAATGGTGTACTGGTTTCCACTGATCCAGAAAAATGGAATTATTCTTTCCGGACACCGCCGCTGAAGATTAAAAATACAGTGCTTCAGGAATTTGATGTGAAAAACTGGTCGGCAACCCTGCTGGTCTCTTCTTCGGGGCCGCTTTCTGTTTCCTCACTTGAAATAAACAGTCAGATTCTGATAGGGGGAAAACCTCCCGGCCGGATTACTGCAGAAAAAGCCTCCGGTGACAACAGGTATACCTTGTATGTGCAGAGTAATCTTATGCAGTCAAACCGGGATTTGAAACTTATGATCAGCGACAAGGTTACCTCAAAAGACGGCAGCACACGGCTGGAGGAACCATTTGAAGACTACCATACCCTGAAAGAGCCCGAATCAATGACTGTCGAAGGATTCAGCCGCAAGGAAGGAACAAGCGGCTTTTATCTGGAAGTATATCTAAGGGACGAAGCCGATGAACGGAATGACTGGTACTGGGAGAATTATGCCGACATTGACGGTGAAGCTGCGGTAGATTTTATAACAATAAGCCCTGCGGTAAATTTTACTGTTTCTCCGACCAGTTCAGGCCTCCGTATTTTTGGCGATTTCAAGAAAGGCTATTATCAATTAACACTGAATACCGGTCTTTATTCAATAAAGGGCGGGATTCTCAAGGATACATATAGTAAATCAGTTACTATCCCGGCAAGAACACCGAGTATAAATTTTCTGTCAAAAGGCCGATATCTGCCGAAAGACTATATTCAGTATCTTCCGGTTTCACATATGAATGTCGGTTCTGCCGAGGTGGAAATCAGGCAGATACACGAACAGAACATTGGTTTCTGGCTTTCTGCCGATACAGAATGGGCAGATGAAAGAATTTCCGATCTTGTCGGAAGGAAAACCGTCAGACTGAAAAATACCGAAGACACAACACTTAACAGCTGGATTGATATATCCCAGATTCTTCCGGAAAACAGGAAGGGGGTTTTTCAGATCAGGCTATTCAGCGAAAATGCTTCTGATTATGCCAGACTTATCATGACAGATCTGGCGGTAATTGCAAAAAAATACGGCCCTGAAAAAAAGAACTATTCCATCTGGGTACTTGATGTAACAAATCTCAAACCTGTTTCAGGAGCGGAAGTCGAAATCCGGACAATGTCGAACAGGACCCTTCTGACTGTTTCAACCAATTCTTCGGGATACTGTGAAATTGAAAACCTGGAAGACATGCTTGCCGAAAAAGAAGCATTTTCCATTTTTGTCAGAAAAGGAGATGATTTAACTGCCCTCAAGTTTGATGATATTCAGATTGTAACTGATGAATATAACGTAAACGGTCTGCCTTATAAACTTGATGTACCGTATCAGGCTTCTGTTTATTCTGACAGCGGAGTCTACCGTCCGGGAAATACTGCCAATATTTCAGTTGTCGTAAGGGACGAGAATGATAAAGCGCCGCCTGAAGGTCTGCCGCTTTTGGCACAGATTTATGATCCGCAGAAAAAAATGATCAAAAAAATGAAAGGCTCTACCAATGAAGCCGGAATGGCCCAGTTTACCATAGATTTCCAGGCATACGCAAATACTGGCAAATATGCATTTGACCTGCTGATAGGTGCAGAAAAGGTAGAAAGTTATGAATTCAATGTTGAGGAATTCGTACCGGAGCGTATGAAAGTAAATCTGAGTACAAAGGAAAATTCATATCTGCAGCAGGATAATATTCCCGTAACCATTGATGCAAAATATCTGTTCGGAGCAGCGGCATCAGGTGAAAAAGCCGAAGTCAGTTATGTTCTGATTGAAGGTCTTTTCAGGCCTGCCAATAATTTTACATATTCATACGGCGTCTGGAGAAAAACCCCGTTCAGGGACCTGGCAATGGGAACAACTGCAACAAATCTGGACCCGGATGGAAAGGCTGAAGTATCAGCTCCAAATGTAGCATCATTTACAAGTTTTAACGGACCCGGAGAAATGGTTATCCAGGCATCGGTTTTTGAATCCGGCAGCGGACGAACCACGGTCAATCAGCTTTATGTACCTATACATCCCAATAAAAATTATATCGGCCTTGCCTGCGCATCGGGTAAGGCCTCATCCGGAGAAGAAACAGAAGTCAAGGGGATTATTGTCGATCTTGATGGTAATCCTGTAGCTGTAAATTACCCCGTGGAAATAACCCTGTTTGAAATTCAGGCTGAGTGGCTTTGGGAATATGATGAGGAATACGGAAGCTACCGCTATCACAGATACATGCGGGAGGTTGAACTTGGAAAATCCCTGGCTGAAATAAAAGACAGCCAGTTTGTGTATAAATTCCAGGGAACATCATGGGCCGAAGGTTATGTCGTGCAAGCCTCCGCCGCCGGCAATATGCTGACAAGCATAATGCTGGAAGGCGACGCATACAACAGTTACTACTACTGGTAGTGGGGAGATTCCGGCTATTCGCGGAATGACAACACATCCGGACCTGTCCCACCTGAAGTTATTCCAATAACAATAAACGGAACAATCAGTGCAGGGGAAAACGCCGCAGCAACCATTCATCCTCCTTATCCGGGAAAGGTTCTTGTTACAATAGAAACGGATGATATTCTCAAACAGGAATGGATAGATGCAGGGACCGGCCCTGTTGAATACAAATTTAAAATTGATGCTTTTTATCCGAACGTCTATGTAAGCGCGCTTCTTGTCAGGGAGACAATGGATAATTCGGAACGCGTATTCCTTCCCGGAAGGGCATTCGGCGTCGCATCTGCAAAAATGGAACCTGTTAAATACACAATCACTCCGGTCATAAATGTTCCGGATGAAATTGAACCAAAATCCGAACTCGTGGTTAAACTTGATGTAGGAAAACAGAAGGAAAAAACATATGCAACCGTTGCCGTTGTCGACGAAGGAATTCTTCGGCTGACTAAATTCAAAACACCCGACCCGCTTGCCTCGCTTTTCAAACAGCGGGCCCTTGGAGTTGATACATTTGAAACAATCGGCTGGACCCTCAGGATCCCCCCAATAACGGAAGATAATTCAGCCGGAGACAGGGCAGGGCAGGACAATCAGCGTGTCATGCCTGTGGAGACGGTAATTCTCAATTCAGGTATAGTCGAAATTCCCGAATCCGGGAAAGCAAGCGTAAAATTCGATATTCCGGAATACAGGGGACAACTGAGGGTAATGGCTGTTACTGCAAATGCCAGTCAGTCCGGAAGCGCTGATTCATATGTAACCGTAAAGGAACCGATTGTCGCGCAGGTAACAATTCCGAGGTTCCTTATGGCCGAAGACAGCATGTCCATTCCCGTATTCATCACAAATCTGTCCGGAAAGAAATCTGATATCAGCGTTGATATCGCAGCCAGTGATACTGTAAAAATCTCATCTTCCGCCAGACAGAAAATAACTCTTGATAATAATGAATCGGGAACTGTTATATTTGACTGCAAGGTTATCAAGGATATGGGCGCGGCGTATTTTACGGTAAATATTTCCGGAAACGGCTATAAATCGACAACAACCGGTCAATCGCCGATTCTGCCGAATGCCCCAATCACGAATGAAACACATGTTGTTGAAGTAAAAAAAGGGGAAACCGAAATATCAGATTTATTATCCGGATGGAAACCGCAGTATGAAAATACAACAATCTGGATAACTGCCAACAAATATGTTGATGAATTAAGTCATTTGAAATATCTTATCCGCTATCCTTACGGATGTATCGAGCAGACAACATCAGGAACAAGACCCCTGTTGTATATTGCCAATATTTTCAGGCATATAGCGCCGGAACTGGCGGCTGAAAGCAATATTGAGGATAAATTCATGCACGGAGCCAACCGGCTTCTTTCAATGCAGACTGCAGAAGGAGGGTTTTCCTACTGGCCTGGAGCCACAGAACCAACTTACTGGGGAACAGCCTACGCCAGCCATTGCCTGCTGCTTGGACTAAGAATGGGCTATCCGATTCCGGAAGACCGGCTTATTGAAGCCTTTGATTTTATGGAAACCATTCTGGACGGTGATACGACTCTGATTGATCCGAAATATGGATACAGCGTAGAAAAATCCGAACCTTATATGCAGTATGTTCTTGCCCTGGCCGCTGACAAAATCGCTGCAAAACTTCAGGGACAGAGCCGCTATTTTACAACCCAGGAATTATCATGGTGCGTAAGCGCACTCGGCAAACGCGTTAATAATCTGGCAAGTTCATTCGGAACTCCTGTGCTTTATCTTGACGGCAAAAGGATGGATGCAAGTTTTGGTGCCACTACATCAGGCGGATTCACATTTGAAGTAAGCGGGGCCAGCGGCTATTCATCCATAGCTGTTGATGTACCGTCAATACAGGGCGGGTCCCTGTTTGCTGTCGTAAACATCGAAGGCATAAAACCTGGAGTCAGTTATGAATACGGGAACAAAGGCATAAGTGCAGACAGAAAATACTACAATGCCGAAGGCGACCTGATTTCCCTTAAGGATATTTCTTTCGGCGATCTGGTCTATGTTGAGCTTTCACTTAAAAACCTTACCGGCGAAAGGATCCAGAATATCGCACTTGCAGACAGATTCCCGGCAGGCTTTGAAATAGAGAACCCGAGGCTTAACAGGCTGCATACAGGAAACTGGTTTAACGAAGACATGATATGGGACATTGACTATATGAACCTTCGTGATGACAGAATCGAGCTGTTCGGCCATCTGGACGGCAGCCAGGAAGTAAAAATGTATTATGTCCTGAGGAACGTCACTGCCGGAACATTTACTTTGCCGCCGGTGAAAGCCGAAGCAATGTATGATCCTTCAGTCTGGTCGCAGAAAGCAGGCTATGGAGTTGTAAGCAAATAGAGTTTTATGAAAATTGAAAACCTGGCGTTTGAATTAACCAGGAAAATCGCTGTTCCGGTTGTTTTAATTTCCATCGGGACAGCGCTTCTTTTCAACCTGGTAAAATTACCGGAAAGAATTTATCTCGGTCCGTCTTATCAGGTTGAATATTCCGATGAGAGTCCCGCATATGTCTTTTTAAGCGAAGACGATAAATGGCGCCTTCCCGTGCAGCTGGACAGGATAGACCCCAATTACCTGAAAGCCCTTATCCGTTATGAAGATAAAAGGTTTTACCGGCACAATGGTCTTGACCTGCTGGCAATAGCAAGGGCTTTTATCACAAATATCAGGAAAGGCAGAATAACCTCGGGAGCATCCACTCTTACAATGCAGCTGATCCGTATTATAAATCCCAGAAAGAGAACATACGGATCAAAACTGATTGAAGCATTTTACTCATATCAGCTTGAAATGCGCTTTACAAAAGACGAACTTCTGAACATGTATCTGCAGTTTCTTCCGTACGGAAAAAATATTGAAGGAATTGAATCCGCCTGCTGGGCATTTTTCGGCCACAATGCATCGGCATTAAGTCCGTTTGAAACTGCATTCCTTCTTGCCATACCGCAGAATCCCAATCTGTATTTTCCATGCGAAGAAAATTATCAGAACATAAGAAATGCCGTTAATAACGTTGCTTCTGTTCTTCTTTCGCATTCAGTTTTTTCAACAAAAGATTATATTGAAGTCATTAATACTGCCGTACCGGTTACATTCAACCCCTATCCCAGAAACATTGAGCACTGTGCCTGGTGGGTAAAGCAGCAGAAACTGGGAAATCAAAATAATCCATACAGATTTACAACCACAATACGGAAAGATATCCAGAAAATCACGGAAAACATAATGACATCATATAAAGATTCACTTGCGTTTAAGGGACTCAACAACGGTGCAGCTGTTGTAATTAACAATCATACATCTGAAATAACAGCACTTGTCGGAAACTTTGATTTCCGGGATTCGGAAAATTCAGGACAGATAATAGGCTTTGACATTCCGCGGTCCACAGGATCAACGCTTAAGCCTTTTATCTATTCGCTTGCACTCGACAAAGGAATTATCATGCCGAGTCAGCTTGTTATAGATGTTCCGCTGCGTTTCGGAAGTTACGAGCCCCATAATTTTCAGGATGAATATTTCGGTCTCGTCCCTGCGCAGAAAGCTCTGGAGCTGTCACTGAATATGCCCTTTCTTTCACTTCTCCGCGAAGTCAGCATGGATGATTTCATGTCATTCATGAAAAGCGGCGGCATTACGTCCCTGATTGAAAAACAGGGATATTACGGATTGTCAATTGCCATAGGAGGTCTGGAACTCAAACTTCTGGAACTGACAAACCTTTATACGATTTTCAGGCGGGAAGGATATTATCATCCATACATAATAGGAAAAGATCAGCCTCAGACAGCATACTTTTCCCTGATCTCTCCCGGAAGCGCCTGGCTGACAATGGATGCATTAAGACAGAGAGAACGTCCGGGATTTGAGGATTTTACCGATATTGTTGAAATTCCCCCGGAAATAATGTGGAAAACGGGAACATCACAAAGCCACAAGGACGCCTGGTGTATAGGATCAAACGAAAACTACACCGCAGGCGTCTGGCTTGGTAATTTTAACAGTAAATCCTCGCCGGCCCTGGAAGGCGCAAGAAACGCAGGACCTGTCCTGTTTGATATACTGACGGCATTAAGCAACAGGGCATTCCGCAATGTGAGCGTTGAAAAAATACCTGAGGAGATTATCGATGTCGAAGTCTGCGCCTATTCAGGTTATCTGCCGAACGAAGCTTGCCCGGAAACAAAAAAAACAAAAATGATTCGTACAAATATCCCGACTGAAAAATGCCCGTATCATGAAACATTCTTTATTGACAGGGAAACCGGATATCATCTTCCGCCCCTGGCCAGACAGGGCAGGGAGTATGATGAAAAAGTCTATCTTCTGCTGCCGCCTTCGGTCAGACGCTGGATAAACGACAAGAATATTGTCGCCCGGGAACCTCCGCAGACCCTGCCTGAATACAGCTACATTCAGTTTTCCGGCCCGCCCAGGATAATCGTGCCTGAAAAAGACACAACCTATTTTCTGATTCCGTCCGTAAGGGCCGATCAGCAGGAAATCCCTCTTGAAGCTGAGGCTCCCAATAAGGAAGAGGAACTTCAATGGTTCCTGGATAGAAAATTTTTACAGAAATCAAAACCATCGGAAAGACTCTGGCTTTATCCTGAACCCGGTGAACATCTAGTCCGTGTAGTAAAAAACGATGGAAAATATGACGAAGTAAAAATCAGCATTCTTTAGATGAACGCCCTGAACAGGATGAATAATTGAATTTTCAGGCCGTCAACCTGTTTTATTATTGAAAT
>CAZKOK010000123.1:0-5907 GCA_964554355.1 uncultured Spirochaetia bacterium
TATTCCCGACCTTTCCACATATCTTTTAATTACTTCTTCTGTTCCTGCAACATAATCAGTTACCGGGAATGCTACATCATATTCATAAAAATAACCATTTTCAGGTTCCGGACTGATAACAAGATCAATATCAAAAATAATCCTGTATGTGTCTGCCCTTCTGGCGGCATCAGGTATCCTGTAAAATTCCTCATAAGGCATGACGGGTTCTGTATTTCCCTTGAAAAGCCTGTAATATTCATGACCTGTAGATCCGGAAACAATCGGGTACGTATTTGCCAAAGCAGCTTCTTTCACTGCTGCAACGGTCAGAACATCAGCATAATCATCATCAGGGGGATCCGCATTCTCAAAAAGAGAATAAAAAACATCATATCCTCTTATTGAATTCCAGGCTGCGGCATTCTGATCCCCTGGATGTTTTACTCCATCAAGCCGGTCATTTATAACATCCCCTGCATCAATATCATCCGGCGGATATAAATAAAGAATTGAGCCGATGCCGCATGTCATTACAGGAAGGAGTATCAGTGTAATCAGTAAGAGAATCCTGCTATTTTCTTTTTTTCCTGTTTTTGCCTTCATTAACTTCTTCTTGAGGCTGATTATAATCTTCGACGGTGTCAACAAGTTCATAAATTAAAACAGGCTTATTCTTGCCTTTTACCCTTATATTGTCAAGCTCCCTTACTATAACATGGTCTTTAACCATTCCATAGGTATATTCACTAATTATAATATTTGTTATATAGGCCTTGTTTGTTCCTTCAAGTCTGGCCCCCAGGTTAACCTGATCACCCATAATGGTATAATCCATACGGCCGATGGACCCCATGTTTCCTACAGTCATTATTCCTGAATTAAGTCCTATCCCGATATTTATCTGTTTTTCAGGCGGCCACTGTTTGTTAAGTTCCTTAAGTGCTTTAAGCTGTTTCAATGCAGCCTTGCAGGCACGCAGCGCATGGTCAGCCTGGTCGAGGGGAGCTCCCCAGAAACACATAATTGCATCTCCTTCGTATTTATCAAGAGTTCCTTCATATTCAAGAATAATGTCCGTCATCGCGGTAAGGTAAATATTCAGATGATTGACAAGATCCTGAGGCGTCATGCTTTCGGAAAGCGTCGTGAATCCCCTTATGTCAGAGAAGAAAACCGTAAGGTTCTTGTCCACACCTCCGAGTTCCGGAGGATTATCAAGTATCTGATCAACAACTTTCGGATTGACATATTTTCCGAACATGCTCCTGACCCTGCGTTTTTCCCGTTCTTCGGTCATAACCCTGTAAACGACTATGGACAGGAAGGCCAGCGCTGTTGCAATTACCGGTGTCCAGAAATTGACAATAAATGCCGTCCATTCAAAAAACATCATGACAAAAAGAAAATATATTCCTATCAAAACGCCTGTTCCAACCAGCGATATAAGGGTTGAAAACCTTGATGTGACAAATGCTATCAGCATCACCATTGCGAACATAACGAGAAGATCAATCCAGACAGGAACATTATAGATAAATTTGTTCATCAGAATAGTATTCAGCGCATTGGCATGGATTTCAACACCGTACATCAGTCCTACCGGAGTAGGTTTCTGGTCGGCTGCCATGCCCCTGGCAAAAGGCCCGACCATATATATCGAATTAAGGTCGAGATTTACTGAAGAGTTTTTCGGTTTGTCTGCATAAACAGAAAAGGGTTTTACAGGAAAGGTCTGATAACTGTTCGGATCAGCGAATGAAGGGATCCCCATAAAATTGATAAGCATTTTTCCGTCTTCATCAATCGGTATTTTTATTTCATCAAGCACTTTACTTCTGCCCGGTTTGACAATATCACCTTCCTTGTACTCACCTGACTCAATCTGCTCGGTTGTCGGACCGATAGCATTTTCAAGAGGTATTTCATATGGAACAAGTTCCAGATCGTCACGCGACTTGACGCTTCTGACAGGCATTTCAGGGTTTTTGACACCCCATACCATTGGGTCCGGGATTGTGATATATTTACCGATTTCAATGTCTATTTCATCAAGTGTTCTGTGAAAATAACTCAGCGCAAGAGACAATGTAATTGATGGAACAAAATGGTCCTGGTAATACCTTATGACATAATATGATTCCAGTATATTGGGCTGTTCGCCTCCACCCTGCCCTGCTTCGAGGATTTCCTTGACCACCCCTTTTTCCTGAAGTTCATCATAGAGTTTTTCCAGGGAATTTTCTGTCAGAGGATAATCAATTGTGTGGGCTTTTCCGTTCTTGTCACGCCATTCAAGCCGTTCATAACTGCCTTCATCCACTTTGAAATTTACACTCAGGTATTCCGGGTCTGTCCCCGTCATTTCTGGATTGAATTTATATTCGCCGAGAAGCTCTGAGTTTTTTGCAATCATGGCCTGCCTGCGATAAAATTTATCATGATCTTCGGTAAAATTGGCATGTCCGTATCCGTATGCAGCTTCGGTATACGGCTTTAATGAAGATTCAAGACCGTATGAAGTAACCATATTTTTCCAGTCGCCGCTTACACTCTTTATTTCACCCCACGGACCTTCATAAAAAGCCTCCTGCCTTTCAAAAAACTCCCTGTTTACGTCATTTTCGGAATATGCTTCTTCTTTGAGTACCGACTCGAGAAAAACCCTTCCGTTTTCACCTATGGCCTGGATAAGTTTTGCATCATTTGTTCCGTCTATATCAGGTTCGGTAAAGAAAATATCAAGGAAAATGGAATTTTCCCTGAAAACCTCGCCGTTCCTCATATAGGTGAAAGCATTAAGAAGATCCGCTTCCCTGTACCGCGGGAAAGGCCATTTCCCGTAATCTGTAAGTGATCTTAAATCTATTCCGATTATCTGAATATCCGAATTTATGATGAGGTTTTTATCCGGATTTGTTATTTTAACACCCTCTTTATATTGTTTGTCCAGAGAAGGGGTTTTCCAGTCAAAAAGAGTATCAATAATGTATGTTTCCATCCGGTCAAATACAGTAAGATTCCGGCTTATTAAAACAAACAGAAGAAAGATAAAAACTCCTATTACAAGTCCGAAAATGCTTGCTTCGAATATTTTAGGACGCTTTTTCCCTTCCGCCATATTGTGCTCCTTTTACATTTAATTATATATCCCAAATATAAAACTATTCTGTTAACTGAATTATACTTGTTCTTGCCGAATTTGTCCAATTACTGTCAGGATATTCGTCAAGCAAAGTATTAAATGCTTCCAGAGCATCATCATTTTTTCCAAGCGTATCATATATCCTGCCTGTATTATAAAGGGCATGCGGCGCAAGCGGCGTATCCACAGGAAAATCTTCTGCAATTTTTTTGTAGTATTCAAGCGCTTTTTCCGGATTGCCGAGATCTTCATAACATCCGGCAATATTGAAAAGTGCATTCGGTGCAATCAGGCTGTCAGGATTTTCGTTTACCAGCTTTTCATATCCGGAAATTGCAGTTTCATAATCCTCAAGATTATATGATACTTCTGCAATAAGAAAAATTGCTTTTTCGGCAGAGAAAGTTCCTTTGTTGCCCCTGATAACAGCTTCAAGCTTTTCAATAATACCGTCTTTTTCAGCTGTTTTTTCTCCGGTATCGAGATAAACCCAGTCATTGTATGCATCCTCAACCGGTTGAAGTTCGCTGACTGATTTTTCGATTTTATTCTTTTTAATCTCGGATATAACGCCGACTGCGATTACTCCGATTAATAATGCAGCCAGAAGGATTGCAATCAGCATTCTGTATTTCTGGAAAAAATTAGCCAGACTGTTCAGAAATTTCTGTTTTGAAGTTAATTCCTTTTGCTTTTGCATATTCTTGTAAATCTCCTTGGTGTTTATTTATTAATTTCCAGTTCTTTTATCAGTTTTGACAGATACGTCCTCTGAATGCCGAGATACTCGGCGGCCTCTGTCTGTTTCCAGCCAAACTTTTCAAGAACATTGGTTATAAAATGTTTTCTGAATATATTCGTAGCATCTTTCAGATTTTTGTCCCTGTAATCAAGACCCGAGTCTTCTTCTGATGTTGATAGCATCAGGTCCCTGGGACAAAGATATACGTCCCGCGCTATAACTACTGCACGTTCTATTACATTTTCAAGCTCCCTGACATTTCCGGGCCAGCTGTATGAAAGCAGGGAATCAACAGCTTCATCCGAAAGACCATCTATCCTCTTGTTAAGGTCTCTGTTGGCCCTTTTAAGAAAATGCTCGGCAAGTACCATGATATCGTCATTCCGGTCTCTTAACGGTGGTATTTCCAGAGGGAAAACATTCAGACGGTAAAAAAGGTCCTGTCTGAAAGTGCCTTCCTCAAGGGCCTTTTCCATGTCTTTGTTGGTTGCCGCAATTATTCTTACATCAACGCTTATTGTCTCGGAAGATCCTACCTTTTCAAATTTTTTCTGCTGAAGCACCCTTAAAAGCTTGCTTTGAAGTGTAAGCGTAAGATCGCCTATTTCATCAAGAAATATGGTCCCTCCGTCGGCGAGTTCAAATCTTCCTATTCTGTCTGATGAAGCGTCGGTAAAGGCACCCTTCATATGTCCGAAAAGTTCGCTTTCGAGTAAATGTTCGGGCAGAGCCGCGCAGTTTACACGGATAAATGCCTTGTCTTTCCTTGGTGAATTCAGATGTATCTGCTCGGCAAACAGTTCCTTGCCTACACCGCTTTCACCAAGAATCAGCACAGAAGAATCAGTATCAGCTATCCTTTTAACGATATCAAGTTTCTGCTTGATTGCGGCAGACTTGAAAATAAGCTGATGGAATCCCTTCTCGCGGTCGATTTTATCCTGAAGGTGAATAACTTCTTCCTTGATTTTCTGAAAGGATTTTGCATTCTGAATTGCAATACCTGCCTGGTTGGCGAATATTTCCAGCCACTGCAGGTCTTCATTGTTAAAAACCTTTCCGTCAACCCTGTTTATTATTTCAATAACTCCGACACAGCTGTCCTTTACCCTCATCGGTACGGCAAGAATTGAACTGGTTGTAAAGCCTACCTGGCTGTCAATATCAGAAAAAAAACGCTGATCATTATCAACATCATTTACAATAAGCGAAGTGTTATGCTGGGCAACCCAGCCGGCAATTCCCTCTCCCATATTCAGGGAAAATTTCTTGACATCCTTACTTTTGGGACCTATTGCAATTTCAAAATAAAGTTTTTTATTTTCAGAATTAAGCAGAAGAAGCGAAGAAGCTTCTCCGTGGGTCAGCCTGGTTGCAGATTCAAGGATTTTTGTTAAAAGTGACGCCAGATCGGTATAATTTGAATTTATAAGTGTATTTATTTCAATAAGAGTCTCAAGCCGCTGTACATCAACTTTTGATGAGAACATACTTTACAACCAATGGGCATTACCAAAAAGCAGCTTCTGAAAAAATACCAGCAGACTACTCTTCACTGCCTTTTTGTTTCAGCATATCTCCAAGGGTAAAAGTGGACTCTCCCTGATCATCATGGATGTATTTGGATAATTCCTCACGCTGAAGACCTTTGAAATAATCCCTGATACTCATTGACAGCTTCTGACTTTTACGATTGATATCAAGGACAACCGCTTTTACTTTATCTCCGACTTTAAACTTGCCAAGGATTTCTTCTTCCGGAATTTCTTCACCTGGAGAAACGCAGTTATTTTTATTGATTAAACCTTCAATACCACCTGGCACTTTAACAAAGATACCGAAATCCGTGATATTGGTTACTTCACCTTCTATTACACTTCTCTTGCTGTATTTACCGGCAAGAGTTTCCCATGGATCTTTAGACAGCTGCTTTACACCCAGACGAATTCTTCTTGCATCAGGATCAACAGAAATGACAACAACTTCTATTTCATCTCCTGTTTTGTACTGTGATGAAATATTCCTTACTTTCTTTGTCCAG
>CAZKOK010000123.1:5917-9302 GCA_964554355.1 uncultured Spirochaetia bacterium
ACGATCTCGTCGACATGCAGGAATCCGTCGATGCCTTCTTCGAGATTAATAAATGCGCCGGCATTAGTGATCTTGACAATTTTCCTTTTCAGTTTTTGGCCGACAGAGTAATTCTTTCCGATTTCTTCCCACGGGTTCGGCATCACCTGTTTCAGGCCGAGAGAGATCCTTTTTGAATCCATCTCGTAGGAAAGAATTTTTGTTTCAATTTCATCACCGATGGATAAAACTTCTTTCGGATGCTTGACTCTCTTTATCCATGATAATTCTGAAATATGTGCAAGGCCTTCAATACCTTCTTCAATTTCAATAAATGCTCCGAAATCAGTCAGTTTTGTAACTTTGCCTTTAACTATATCACCGGCCTTATATTTCTTTTCAAAACTGACCCATGGATTTTCTGTAAAATCCTTGAGAGAAAGATTTATTCTGTTTTCTTCACTGTCCAGCTTGATTACCTTAAGCTTTACTTTTTCGCCGCGCTTTACGTAATCCTTGGGACGCGTAACGTGTCCCCAGCTCATGTCATTTATATGAAGAAGTCCGTCAAATCCGCCCAGATCGATAAATGCTCCGAAAGAAGTAAAACTCTTTACTTCACCTTCCACGGTATCGCCTACCTGGACTGTGTTGTAAAACTCTTCCCTCTTTTCAATCATTTCGCCTTCCATGAAAGCCCTGCGCGATACAACAAGTTTTCCTTTGCTTTCATTTGAAAGTCTTTCAATAAGGAATTTTGATTTTACTCCCACAAGACTTTCAGGGTCTTCAATTTTGACCACATCGGCTTTTGATAACGGAAGAAATGCTTTTACACCGTATTCAAGCTCAACTTCATATCCTCCGCGGATTGATTTTACAATTTTACCTTCTATGCCCTTCTTGTTCTGATATGATTCCCTTAGAAGCTTTCTGAATTTCATGCCGTCGGCCTGCTGTTTTGAAACAACGACTTCGCCTGATTTACCTTCTTTTTTAATAAGAACAACTTCAACCTTGCCGCCGACTACCGGTTTTTCCTTGAATTCCTCTATTGGGATTTTACCTTCAGATTTATAACCGACGTCAATAAATACACTTTCGGGTGTAATCTGAATAATATCACCCTGTATAAGCTGTCCTTCTTCGATATCTTCAAATGATTTAAGGTATTCTTCCTGTAAGGAAGTCTGATTTTTTGCTTCAGCTTCTAAGTCTGCCATATCGACCAAATACTCCTGGAACTATTTTTGTTCATACTGAATAGTATGTAACACTTTGTCACAAACTTGATCTATGGTCAAGTCCGATGTATCCAAATAAAAAGCGTCTTCAGCTATTTTGAGACTGCCGACAGGCTTGTTTTTATCAATTCTGTCCCGTTTGGTAATGGATGCAATCAATTCTTCATAGGTCTGTCTGCTTGTTCCCTGATCAAGCCTGCGTTTTGCCCTGGTCTCGATTGAGGCATCAAAATAAATCTTGTATTCGGCATCAGGAAAAACCACTGTAGTCATGTCCCTGCCTTCTGCTATTATATCAAGATTTCTTACGGCTTCCCGTATCAGCCTGTTTACAATATCCCGTATTTCAACAACCGCTGATACCTGGGCAACCCATGCGTCAATTTCATCATTATGGAGCTTGTCTTCAACAAGTTCACCCTCCAGAAAAAGCTTTCGGTCCCTGAAATCAAGGTCTGTTTTTCCGGCCTGCTCAGTCATGGCCGCACTGTCATTCATAT
This sequence comes from uncultured Spirochaetia bacterium, assembly GCA_964554355.1. Classification (GTDB taxonomy): domain Bacteria; phylum Spirochaetota; class Spirochaetia; order CAZKOK01; family CAZKOK01; genus CAZKOK01. The sequence goes on from CAZKOK010000123.1 coordinate 7,641, forward strand.
CGATGCCTGCATCAATACAGCTTTTTGTCACCGCCCTGTAGAAATTGCCTGAATTAAGATACAGCCAGCCGGTTTTTTCCGCTATCATTTTTGCGATTGTACTCTTCCCCACTCCTGCAGGTCCGTCGATTGCAAGCACCATCATCTTTCTCCGTTCAGCTGTTTTATTTCTTTCTCAGAAAGAAATCTGTACTGCCCAGGAGCAAGACCCTTAAGCTGCACCGGGCCTATTCTTGTTCTTTTAAGATGCTTTACCGTGTAATTAAAACGGGAGAAGAGTTTTCTTATCTCCCTGTTTTTCCCTTCTAGAAGCACAACTTTTACCCTTCTTGTTCCGGACATTTCAAACATCTTTATTCTGTAAAGATCGGAGCCGATTCTGACCCCCTTTTTCATGGCTGCAAGATCACTTTCCTTAATAACTTCTTTGGTTTCGACAAGATATTCCTTGTCAATCTGACTGGAAGGATGGGTAATTCTTTTTGTTAATTCCCCGTCATTGGTAAAAAGAATAAGGCCTGTTGACATGTAATCCAGCCGGCCGACTTTATACAATCTTCCCGAGTAGTCGGATTTTATAAGGTCGGCAGCCAGCATTCTTCCACGTGAATCACTCATGGCCGAAAGATATTTCGCCGGTTTATTCAGAGCGATATATACATATTTTTTAACCATGTAAAGCCTTTTTCCCTGATAGACAACTTCATCTTCCCTGCCCACCTTGAAACCCGGCTTGTTGATAACTGTTCCGTTTACTGTAACCCTGTTTTCTTTAATGATCTCTTCGCATTTTCGTCTTGATGCAACACCTGCATGAGCCAAAAAAACCTGAAGCCGTATTTTCTCACTTGTCTCCAACTTCGAATTTCTCCTTTGAAAGCTCATCAAGTTTCGGTAGATTTGATATGCTTGAAATTTTAAAATATTTCAGGAACTCCTTTGAAGTTCCGTATTGAAGAGGCTTGCCCGGAACGTCCTTCTTGCCGACAGCCTTTATAAGATTCCTTGAACTGAGCACTTTCATCATGCCGTCGGCCTGCACACCCCTGATGTTCTCAATTTCAGCTTTTGTAATCGGCTGTGAGTAAGCAATAATCGAGAGTGTCTCGAGAGCCGCTTTGGACAGCTTGTTGTCGTTTTTGCGTCCGTATCTTTCCTTAAGCACATCCCAGTATTGTTCCCTGGGCGACATCATATAGCCCTCTCCAAGCTGAATAATCTCAATTCCCGATTCCGGACCTTGATATTTTTCCTGCAAGGCACCAAGTGCTTTTTCTGTATCTTCATTTTTCAGTCCTGATATTCTGGAAAGCGATTTAATATCAAGAGGTTCAGAATCAAGAAACAGGATTGCTTCAATCAAAGCTGCTTTTTCTTCCGCTGTCATTATAATTCTCCCTGATCAGGCTTTTCACCGGAATCATCACTGCCCTGTTTTTCATTATTTTCAGATTCAGCCCTGAGAGAAATCTTTATATCACCGAAAAGCCTGTTCTGATGGATACGGATCAGCCTTATTTTAACGCACTCAAGAATTGCCAGAAAGGCGCAAAGGAATTGCATTATGGATTTTTTTTTAACAATCAGTTCTGTAAACATGAATGCGTTTCTGTTTTCAAGAAATTCATTTATCAGACTTATTTTTTCATTTTTCACGTTTAA
>CAZKOK010000124.1:0-9267 GCA_964554355.1 uncultured Spirochaetia bacterium
ACTGCGGCGACTTCTGATACCGGTGCTTCTTTTTTCGATAGTCCGCCTTCGCCGCGGGTAAACGGAAATAAGAATGCTTTGAAAATTATGCTGCTTGATTTGTCCCAGCATTTCAGTACGGAAAGCATGCTTTATAAAGTGGTTGAGCAGCCCCTCGGTCTCCTTTATTTGTTGACAAATCTCAAGAAAGAGTTCTCTGAAAAAATCGATGGTAGAATCTATAAATCCGGAGTGGATTTCGACAGCTATACCGGATTGAAGGATCTTGTCGATGAATATACCCCGGACTTACTATGCATCCGCACTCTGAGCCTATACAAGGATTTTTTTCACCGGACTGTTGCACTGTTAAGGCAATGGGGAGTACGCTGCCCTATCATTACCGGCGGCCCCTATGCCACCAGTGATTACAAGGACCTTTTGAAGGATTATAACATTGATCTTGTGGTCCTGGGTGAAGGCGAACTCACAATGTCGGAAATTGTCGGTAAAATGTTGAAGGCAGGCTTTCAGCTGCCAGGGAAAGACGGCTTAAGGGAAATCAGGGGGATTGCATATAATCAGGATCGATACGCCGCGATGGAGTATAAACCCAGGAAAATATTATTTATCGACGAAGGCATTGATCAGTCACCAGTTGATATACCGGCAATGCCTGAAGTCAAACCGGATAATCTTGCTTATATCATGTACACCTCCGGTTCTACCGGGACACCCAAGGGTGTCATGGTCGAGCATAGGCAGGTAAATAATTGTATTTTCTGGATGCAGGATAAATTCAATTTACTGGAAAAGGATATTGTCCTGCAACGGACTAATCTGACCTTCGACCCATCTGTCTGGGAAATATTTTGGCCCCTCTATCACGGGGCTGCAGTCAGGCTGCTGACGATCGATCAGGGAAAAGATGCCGAGCTGATTTTGCGTATAATGGCTGATAAAGCGCAGGCGACCATTCTTTACTGCCCTGCTTCTCTTGTAACGGTGATGACTTATCTGTTGAATTCAAAGGCCGGGAAGTCCGTATTGCAGACACCCCTGCTGTTGATAGGTGCCGAACCTATCAGCCGGGATACAGTCAAGAATTTTTATAAGTATTATACCGGCCGGATGGTTAATACGTACGGACCCACGGAGTGTACAATCAACAATACATTCTACGAACTGGAAAAGGAATCTGAAAGAACGGTTGTACCCATCGGAAAGCCTGTAACGAACAACCGGATTTATATACTTTCCTCTTCTTTGAAATTGTTGCCCATAGGAGTTCCCGGGGAAATATACATAGCCGGCGACAGCCTGGCCCGGGGATATATCAATAATCCGCAACGGACTGCTGAAAGTTTCATGAAGAATCCCTTTGACTGCAACAGAATGTATAAAAGCGGTGATGTCGGTCGATGGCTGGAAGACGGCAATATAGAAATAAACGGCAGACTCGATAATCAGGTTAAAATAAGGGGATACAGAATTGAACTTGGAGAGATCGAGACTTCCCTGTGCAGACATCCTGATGTTTTGGAATGTGCAGTTTTAGTTAAGGATACAGCAAAAGTCTCTGCGAATACAAAGGTCTGCCGTAAATGCGGGATTACTTCAATGTATCCTGAGACTCAAATTAACGAAGATGGTCTGTGCAGTATCTGTGATAATTTCGCCCGCTACAAAACATATATTGATCGTTATTTTATGAACCTGGACGATTTGGATCAATTGATCAAAGCAACAACTCATGAAAAGAAATCTGAATATGATTGCATGCTCGTTTATGCAGGCGGTAGAGGGGCTGCGTACGCTTTATACAAAATGAAGGAATTAGGATATCATGTCCTCACGGCGGTGTATAACAATGGTTTTTTCTCTAAAAAAGAATTAAGCAATATAAGGGAGATTTCCGCCCAATTAGGCTTTGATCATATTGTTTTGACCCATAAACATTCCAACCGCATTCTTGGCAGCAGCCTGAAGTCAGCCAGTACAGTCTGTAAGGGTTGTTTTTTTGCCTCCTCCTCCCTGGCAGTCGATTATGCCTATAGAAATGGTATTAAGGTGGTTATCGGCGCCACGCTGTCCCGGGGGCAGATTATTGAGAATAAACTGCTTCAATTATTCAAGCAGGAAATTTACGAAGTACCGGATCTGGAAAAAGAGCAGGCGAAGATGCAGCGGCTGTTGCCTGTCATGAATGAAGAAATATTTACTCTACTCGGTCTGGAGTCCATCATGAACAGCACCGCCTATGAGCATGTGAAAGTCCTGGATTTTTACAGGTTTTGCGATATCAAAAATGAGGAGATGCTCGCCTATCTTGAGGATAAGAATGTATACTGGAAAACACGTAAAAATTATGCCATTTATTCCACCAATTGTGCCATCAAACAGATAGGGGATTTTGCTCACCTCCGGGATAAGGGGCATCATTATTATGGTGCGGCGACCTTCTGGGAGAAACGCCTGGGCCATATTTCCCCGGAGAATGTCAAGGCGGAGCTGCAATGTAACGTGAGTGAAGCGGCACTTAACGGTTTTATCAGGAAGATTCGTTTTACCAAGTCTGAAACGGCTGAAAACATTGAAACAAAATACCTCTGTGCTTACTATGTTTCAGATCAGGAAATCCCTGTCACTGATCTTAGACAATATTTGGCAGACAGTATACCTGAATACATGATTCCTTCTTTTTTTATCCGCCTGAATGAATTACCGCACACTACTGAAGGTAAAATTGATGCCAGAAAATTACCCGAACCGGAAGGAAATATCCTGACCCGGGCGGAGTATGAGCCTGCCGGGAATGCTATGGAAGAAAAACTGTCGGCCATCTGGCAGGAGGTACTGGGGCTAAGTGAAGTCGGGGTCAACGATAATTTCTTCGATCTTGGCGGCCATTCCCTGAAGGCGACTGTTGTCGCCGCAAAAACAGGCAAGGCCTTCGGGACGGAGTTGCCATTGAGTGTTGTGTTCAAGAGCCCGACCATAAAGGAGATCGCCCGTTATCTTGACTCCACCCCCCGCAAAGGCTACACTGCGATTGAACCTGCCTCGCCGCGTGCGTATTATCCGCTGTCCTCTGCGCAGAAGCGGCTGTATCTGCTCAACCAATTTGGCGACAAAGCCTCCACGGTCTACAATATCCCCTTCCGGCTGACCCTTGAAGGGGCATTGGATAAAGACGGATTGGAAAAGGCTGTGAGACAGCTGATCTACCGGCACGAATCGTTCCGGACCTCTTTTACCCTGAGAGGGGATGTGGCTTGCCAGCAGATACATGAAACCATCCCCTTCAAATTGAATTACATGACACTGGAGGAAGAGCCGGCCGGGACACAGCCTGACAGGCTGGAGGCTATCTTTGAGCAGTTCATACAGCCCTTTGATCCGGAACAGGCTCCGCTGCTGCGTCTGAAACTCATCCGGCTGACAGACGCAAAGCATGTTCTGCTGCTGGATATGCACCATATAATAATGGACGGGACATCCATAGAGATCTTCATAAATGATTTACTACAGTTGTATGAAGGCCGCGAGCTGCCGGCACTGCCGGTTCAATACAAGGATTTTACGGTCTGGCAGAATGAGCTGTTTTCCGGGGGACTGGTAAAGACTCTGGAAGCCTACTGGTTGAATTTGTTCGCCGGTGAAATCCCGGTACTGAATCTGCTAACTGATTATCCCCGGCCTCCTGTGCAGAGCTTTGAAGGAGCCACCATCGAGTTCGAACTGGATGAAGGGCTTACCGGCCGGTTGAATGCTGTCTCCGCTGCAACCGGTGCAACGGTGTTTATGATCCTCCAGTCCATATTGGGGATATTGCTGCAGAAGTATACAGGTCAGGAAGATATTGTGGTTGGTTCACCCATCGCCGGCCGACAGCATGCGGATTTGGAAAAAGTGATAGGCATGTTTGTCAATACCCTGGCCTTCAGGCTGTTCCCTGAGGGTGATAAAAAATACAGCGATTACCTTGCCGAGGTAAAGCGCAATACCCTGGCCGCGTACGAAAATCAGGATTATCCCTTCGAAGAGCTTGTGGAAAAGCTGAACATTCCCCGGGCCCTGAACCGGAATCCTCTGTTTGATGTTATGTTAGTGCTGCAGAATACGGGTGAATCCGGAGCCGGGTCGCAGGCGCTGAAGATAACACCGCATGAGGCGGATACGGGCACCGCAAAGTTCGATATAACGCTGATTGCCGTGGAGAAAGCGGGGAAGGTTCAGCTGAGTCTGAATTACTGTACCCAGCTGTTCGCGAAGGAAACGCTGCAGCGTCTGGCGGGCCACTTCGTGAACATAGCCGCAAAAGTTCTGAACAACCCGGAAATGAAGCTCTTTGAGGTGAATATGCTTTCCCGGGCCGAGGTGGTCCGGTTGCTGGTTGATTTTAACAACACCACCCGCACGCAGAAGGAAGGGCTGACAATCAAAGGTTTGTTTGAAGAGCAAGTCGCGCGCACCCCCGACCGGGCGGCCATAGTCTACAGGGGAACCAGCCTGACCTATAGGGAGCTGAATTTTCGCGTCAATTGTCTGGCCCATCTGTTAAAGCAGAAAGGGGTGAAGGCAGAGAGCCTTGTGGCGATAAGCACCGGGCCCTCCCTGGAAATGATGATCGCCATCCTGGCTGTCGTGAAAGCGGGAGGAGCTTTTCTTCCCATTGATGCGGCTTTGCCGCCTGAACGGATAAATTTTATGCTGCAAGACAGCGGAGCGGCTTTACTGCTTGCCGGGGGTTTGCCGGAAGAGTCCGTTAAGTTCGGGGGCGAACTTCTTGATCTGGGAAACGCGCAGTTGTACCAGGGGGAAGGAGGAAACCCGGAGACTGTAAGCGGGGATCATGATCTGGCTTATGTAATTTATACCTCGGGGACAACGGGTGAGCCGAAAGGAGTCATGATCGAACAGGCCTCGCTGGTGAACCTGTGTCTGTGGTTTATTGATTATTACGAATTGACGTCGGAAGACAGGGGAACGAAATATGCAGGAATCGGCTTTGACGCCTCGATAATCGAAATGTTTCCCTATTTGATAAACGGAACGGTCTTACATATTCTGGATGAGGAAACGAGGCACGATCTTAATAAACTGTATGCGTATTATGCCGCTAATGGAATAACAATCACCTTTCTGCCGACTCAGGTGTGTGAACATTTTATGAGTATGGGGAATCCCCCGGGGCTGAAGAAGCTACTGACAGGAGGGGACGCCCTGAGGCACTACAACACCAAAGATTACCGTCTGGTAAATAATTATGGCCCCACGGAAAACAGCGTTATCACAACCTGTTTCGATGTGGACCGGAGTTATACCAACTTCCCCATTGGGAAACCTGTCCGGAACACACGCATCTATATAATCGATAAGTACGCGAATCTACAGGGGGTGGGGATACCCGGTGAACTGTGTATTTCCGGGCTGGGCCTGGCTAGGGGCTATTTGAAGAGGCCGGAGCTGACGGCGGAAAAATTTGTGCCGAATCCTTTTGCGGAGGGAGAGACGATGTATCGGACAGGGGATTTAGCCCGCTGGCTGCCCGACGGGAATCTGGAATTTCTGGGCAGAATCGACAGGCAGGTGAAGCTGCGGGGCTTCCGGATAGAACTGGGAGAGATCGAAAACCGGTTGCTGGCCTTTGCCGGTGTAACCGAAGCTGCTGTGTTGGATTATCAGTATGCGAATGGCGATAAATACCTCTGTGCTTATTTTGCAGCGGAAAATAAAATTTCCGCTTTGGAGCTGAAGCCTTTTTTGGCAAAGAAACTACCGGCCTATATGATCCCCGTTGTTTTTATGCAGCTGGAGAAGCTGCCGCTGAATGTGAATGGCAAACTGGACAGAAGCCAATTGCCGCTGCCGGAGAACGACAGCAGCAGGCAGGCTGTATTCGAAGCGCCTTCCGGTGAAGTGGAAGAAAAACTGTCGGCCATCTGGCAGGAGGTACTGGGGCTAAGTGAAGTCGGGGTCAACGATAATTTCTTCGATCTTGGCGGCCATTCCCTGAAGGCGACTGTTTTATTGGTAAAGGTGAATAAAAAATTTAAAATAAGTCTGGCGCTGAATGATATTTTTAGGTTAGCGACTATAAAAGAACTCGCAACACATATTGCTGAAAATTTGAACTCCGGCAGGTTGATGATACAACATGATAATCTTGTCCTGATCCGAAAGGGAAAAGGCGACGAGCATCTGTTTTTTATCCATGATGGCAGTGGGAAAGTAAGCGCCTACGGCAAGTTATGTGATAGTCTGAATTCGGATTTTAATTGCTGGGGAATAGTTTCCGAATCATTTGATAACGGCCCCAGGGAGATGACAATTGAAGCTGTGGCCCGGAATTATAAAAATATAATTGTAAACGTTCAGCCTAAAGGACCCTATCATCTCGCCGGCTGGAGTATCGGCGGGACAATTGCCTTCGAAATATCACGCCAACTGGAACAAGCCGGAGAAGAGGTGAGTATTATAACATTGATAGATACAACGCCCCCGCCTGTGGCTGTGCAGGGAGAAAAAGAATCTGTACCCGGGAAGACAGCAGCTGCAGAAGCCCTGTCATTTGGATGTTCCAGTTTGGATGAATGGACTTCTTTATTAAAAGAATTGAGCCGCGATGCCGCGAAAGAACAGGAAATAAAAAAAATGGTTCCGGATGATTATGCGCGGGCCATCCCCAATTTTCATAAAATAGAAAATAAAGAGGTGCTTAACTACTTGAGTTCTTTCATCACTTTTTCCCGTGCCGTGTCGGTATACACTCCTGCAAATAAAATAAAAACACTGGTGCATTATCTAAAAGCCAGGCAATCGGTCATTATAGATGAAAATACATGGAACACACACACCACTAAACCGTTGAGCACCTATTACCTGGAAGGCGATCACTATTCCATTTTTGGGGAAGATAATATAGCAGATTTGGCGCTGATGATGGAAAAAATTCTGGGGCAGCGTAATTTCAAAAATTAATTTTCAGGAAAGGCTTGGATTATGAGTAAAAAAGAAAAACAGTTCAGAGTGAGATCGGCTAAAGATACAATAATAAGGGAAAAATTATTGATGAAAGCTATAGAGAAGCTAGAGCAAGATTTTCATGACAGTAAACTGGCCCTCGATGTCGGTTGTGGGGATGGAATTTTGTTTACAGCACTCGGAAAAATGAACATCACGAAAATGAAGATGGAGGGTATGGATCTTCATGATTTTTATCTGAATATTTCAATTAAAAAAGCAGCCGAGAACAATCTTGAAATCAATTATTTTCAGGGGTCCATTACGGAAATACCGCGCCCGAATGACTATTGTGATTTTGTTTTTTGTACGATGATGTTTCATCATCTTAGTCGGGCTATCAAGCATGAAGCATTCACAGAAATGTACAGGGTTTTAAAGAAAGACGGTCTTTTAGTCTTCATAGATATTTATCCCCCGCAGGGACTATTAAAAAGGTTGCTGTTTCTTCCCTTTTATGGATACCTCAGAATAACCCATGGAGATGCGGCTGCGGGATTGGGGAAGATATCCGCATTGATGGCCAGGTTTAATTTCAGTATCCGCGATAGGTATTATCTTGACAATGACATTATCATGATTGTAGCAAAGAAATGATCCCTGAAGGAATGCAGAAGTGAAAATAGATACCGCCGGTCATGACAGGACCGGGATTCAGAAAACGAACTTTTTTATTATTATAACCGGACGGTTTGTCTCCAATCTCGGCACATCAATCTTTAATTTTGCATTAAGCCTTTATGTGCTGGATATAACAGGCTCTGCCGGAGCCTTTTCGATGATTTTAGGATTCGGAATCATACCCGGTGTTGTGGTAAATTTGCTGCTGAGTACATTTGTAGACAGAAGCAATAAGAAGAATCTTATTGTTGTTTCGGATCTGCTCAGCGGGGTCATCGTATTGTTTTTTTTAATTCTTTTTCTCTACCATTCTACGAGTATTCTATTATTGATACTCTGTACCATTTTGCTGAGTATTTTTCAGGCTCTTTTTGGATTAGCGCTTAACGCCTCCATACCGGATCTTGTGGAAAAAACACTGGTGACCAAAGTCAATTCTGCTTTTCAGGGGGTAGGCGCCGCCATCAGTATTGCCGGTCCCCTCCTGGGAGCTATTTTTTACAGCACTCTAAAGCTGGAGTTCATTTTTTTGATAAACGGAATTTCTTTTATCCTTTCAGCCTTTGGTGAAAAGTTTTTGGTTTTCCTGCATAAGTATGCTGAACCGGCAAAGCAGAACGGAAGTTACTGGAAAAATATCGGGGCTGCATTCCAGTATCTTAAAAAAAATAAAATTATCAAATTTTTTCTTATTTTTGCCGCTTTGATCAATTTTTTGTATAATCCCCTGATGCTGGTAGTAATTCGGTTCATAACCTATAAAATCATTGGCACAACCGTATTTCAATTATCTTTTGTCCAGGCAGGGTGGGCTTTGGGAGCTATTCTGGGGGCCGTTTTTGTATTAACCAGAAAATCCACTAATTCCATTATTAGAAAGTTTTTCGTCCTGCTGTTCATCCAGGCGCTGCTGATTATCTTATGGGTATTTCCCATGAAGATACCCTTTTTTCACTCACCCTCAAAATGGACGCTCACAATAGTTTTTTCAGTCCTGCTTGCTGTAATCGGACTGCTGAATACAGTACAGAATATCCCGGTTATTTCATATTTCCAGACGCAGGTTCCCAGGGATTTGCGGGCACGCGTTTTCGGATTATTAAATACCGCCTTGCTGGTATCCAGCCCGATGGGGATTTTTATTTACGGGATTTTGCTGGATAAGATAAACTGGGTTTATATTGTTGTTTTCTCCGGCGGGTGTATGGTTTTATTTGTTATTTACAGTGCCTTTAATCGTGATTTCAACGAGTTCGCCGCAAGCCTTGCCGGGGCGGATGCCGATACGCAGGATACGAATACTACTGAAAAAAATTATAATTTCATCATGGAGAATGAGAATGAAAAAATCTGAGCGAAGCAGAATAATCTCCGGAAGTATTATTGTATTTTTGCTTGTCAGCCTGGTTGCCGGGGTATCGGCCCAGAGCCAGGCATATGAAGATTTTAAGCAAGAACTTTCTGCTGAGGTAATAGGGATTTTAAAGAAGTATCATGTTCCGGGTGCTGCCATTGGACTTGTGCACGGTGGCGAGGGACAATGGCTGCGGGGCTTTGGCCTGGCCAATAAATCCGTGCAGCAGCACGTTTTGCCGCAAACAATTTTTCAGGCAGCCTCGATTTCCAAAAGCCTGACAGCTT
>CAZKOK010000125.1:0-9237 GCA_964554355.1 uncultured Spirochaetia bacterium
GAAAAGGCTCCCAAAGATGCAGCTTCGTTCCTGGCAGCCTGTGAAAAGCTTAAAAAAGCGGGTATTGCTCCCATAGTTTCCGGAATGCAGGGTAACCCGTTTACTATTGATTTTCTTTTCAGATGTTTTATTGCCAATATCTACGGACCTGATACAGCTGATCTGGGAACAGGCAGACAGAACTTTATAGGAAACGAGGGCATAAAAGCAGCAGCAGAGTTTGTAAAACAGCTGGTTGATAAAGGATATTTCGATGCTGAAGGCACTTCAACTCCTTATTTTATGGATGGCATTAATAACTTTGCAGCCGGAAAAGGCGCGATGTTCATCGGTTTGCTGTCTGATGTCGGTCACTGGAAAGCCTTCTGTGACGGACTCGGAAAAGACAATGTCGGTTATTTCCCCGTAATCAATTTACCTGAATTTAAATACAAGGACCTTCAGGTTGGACAGCCTGCAGGGATCGGATTCAGCGTTATGAACTGGTCCAAACACAAAGATGAGGCAATGACAGTAGTTGAAGGCTACGCCAGAGGTGAAGGGAATGCAATCTGGATGGGTATGACAGGCGCCTTATCACCAAATAAAATGGTTGATATAAACAAGCTTGGTTATCCTCTGGTTGGTGAGATTCTGGCAAGACCGTTCACCCTTGATTTTAACACTCTTTTGTTAAATGAAGATGCCAACAGTAATTTTGACAGATATTGTACCCAGGCATTTGTATCTGAAGAAATAACAATTGATGAGTTTATTGCATCAATGCAGAACATGCTGGATAATAAAATGAATGCTGAGTAACTGAATACCGGATATTTACTTAAGTTGTCCGGGACCTGAAAGGATTCCGGACAACCTGTTCTGCAGAAAGGGAGGGTGTACTTGAAAAATAAATCATTGATGCTGAAAAAAGAGGTACTGGAATCATATTTACTGATACTGCCCCTGCTGATTCTGCTGTCTGTTTTTATCCTGTATCCCGTGCTTGCCAATATTTTTCTGAGTTTTTTCAAGTGGAAGGGGATGGGGAAGCCGGTTTTTACAGGCATAAGTAATTTCAGGGACATGTTCAGTGATGTGAAATTCCAGGCATCAATAAAAAATACGCTGATACTTCTTTTGTATATTCCGCTCGGTACAATTGTCCCTTTGTTTCTGTCGGCATTTCTAAGGGAAGGAATCAAAGGCTGGTCAATTTACAAAGCTGTAATATATCTGCCCAATGTCCTGGGCTATGTTATAATCGGTTTGATATTCAGCATTATATTTAGAAAGACAGGGCCGGTAAATTCCTTTTTCAGGGCCCTTAATCTGGACAGCCTGGATCTGGACTGGCTTAACAAATCCAGCCTGGCTATAAATTCCGTTGGACTTGTTTACGGAGTCTGGATCCGGCTTGGTTTCGGCTGCATCTATTTCCTGGCGGCAATGAGCGGAATCGACCAAAGTCTGTATGAAGCAATCAGGCTTGAGGGTGCAAACTGGCTGCAGACATTCCGGCATATTACATTGCCGTCAATCCGCTTCTCGATTGAATTCTGGATAGTTTTTTCATTTATCGAAATGATCGCCAGAGCGTTTCCGTTTATTTATACATTCACCCGCGGAGGTCCGGGATTCGGGACTTTCACCCTGGAGTACGGCATATATGATGCCGGCTTTGTAGCTTTTAAAATGGGTTATGCCAGCGCCTGGTCCTGCGTATTGTTTGTGTTTTGCTCAGTCATTGCGGTTTTCCAGGTAAAACTCATGAGGAAGAACGCCGATGCATAAACTTGTCTTCAGAATTGTGATTTATTCCATACTGACAATATTTCTGATTATGGCTGTTTATCCCCTGTTTCATATTATCATAACAAGCCTTAAATCTGCAGATGAATATGTAAACAACAAACTGTCTCTGCCGAAACAGCCGACCCTGAAAAATTATCAGTATGTTCTGATTCAGGGGAAAATGCTCAGATATTTCCTGAACAGCCTGATTCTGATGATACCGTCATTAGCTGTTTATCTTTTTGTCTGTAATGCCGCCGGGTTCGCTTTCGGCCGGTTGAGATTTCCGTTCCGGCTGCCCATATTTCTGGCGGTGCTTTTTCTTATGATTTTTCCCCAGATGCTGCTTTCGATTCAGATCTTTCAGGTATGCCGGAGCCTGCATCTGATAAATAACTATATCGGACTTATTCTGGTCTGGATTGCCTATTTTGCCCCTTTCGGGACATATATCATGACAACCTATTATTCGACTGTTCCGATGGAAATAGTTGAATCGGCAAGAATGGATGGTGCAAATAACTGGCAGATACTTTTCAGGATCATGATCCCGATAGCGAAACCGATGCTTGCCATAATAATAATAATCGGCTTCCAGTCCATGTGGAACGAATTGCCTTTTTCACTTCTGCTGCTGCAGAAAGAAAGCCTCCGTACCATCACCCAGGGGATAGGAATGATGAAAGGGCAGTATGGTCTCGATGACACAATTCTGACAACAGCAGTTATGGCAGCCTCGGTAGTCCCGCTTGTTTTATTCATTTTTTTCCAGAAATATATCACGATGGGCGCCTATGCCGGCAGCGTGAAAGGCTGATCCGGCATAAATAATAATATGAACTATGGAGCGAAAATAATATGAAACAATCAAACAGGTTTGTATTTGATATGCTGGATCAGGATTCCCCGAACGCCCGACAGGAAAGAGTCTGGATGGCCGGTAAACCGGAATCCGCAATATCTTTGGATAAATCTGTTATTCTGAAAATCCCTTTTCAGGCGCAGAAACTTGAAAATATTTTCCTGAAACAGGACAGCGAAATCAAACCGGTATTGCATGAATTTAAGGTCCGCGCTTATGGCGACAGCATAATCCGCTTCACTTCGGGATTCGGAAGCCGTATTCCTGATGACAGTAAAAATCCAATGATCGAGTGGGACCCGGAGCTAAGGCAGTCAGCCCTGAATGCGGTCAGGACGGATAGCGGATATACACTGACAGATGAAAATAATGTTTCCCGTATGATGATAAATACCAGCGGCTTTCCGATTAAATACTGGAGTGGTCTTCAGCCGGAACCCCAGGATTCATTTGATGCGGTTTGTTATCCTGACGGGAAAACAGCGGTGCCATTTATGGCGTATGATAATTTTTTCCCTCAGCAGCCCGAATCATACAGCATCGGATGCATTACGAGAGACGATCAGATTGACCGCTGCCTGTTTTCATTGCATGCCGGACCCAATGAAAAGTTTGCAGGTACAGGTGAACGTTTTACGTCAATGAATCTTTCCGGCAGGACCATGGTCCTTGAGAATACCGATGGACTCGGTGTGAATAACCGCCGGACATATATAAATGTGCCGTTTTATATTTCAAGCAAAGGTTATGGCCTTCTGATAATGACAAGTTCTCACGTGCGTCTTTCCTTTGCTGACATTTCCACCAGAGCTGTTCAGGGGCTTGCAGAGGAAGACCGGCTGGACCTGTTTTTCATCGGCGGCGGCAGTATCGAAAAGATCATTCACAATTATCACCGGATTACAGGATTTCCCAAAAACGTGCCATTATGGTCGTATGGAACATGGATGAGCCGTATGACATATTTTTCTGCCGTAGAAACACATCATATAGTTGATAAACTGCGGGAAGGGGAATTCCCCTGTGATGTTATTCATCTGGATTCCGGCTGGTTTGAAAAAAACTGGAAGTGCGAATGGGAATTCAGCAGGAAAAATTTTCCGGATCCGGAAAATTACATGCGTGAAATGAAGAAAAAAGGTATCAGAATAAGTTTGTGGCAGTTGCCTTTTATTGCCGAGGATACCCTGCATTATGAAACAGCCCGTAAAAACAGGTACATTGTTCCCAAAAAAGAAGGACAGTCCCTGGATTCAAACTTCAGTGAGGTGGAATTCAAGGGTGCTATTGATTTTACAAATCCTGAAGCAGTGAAGTGGTACCAGGGATTGTTGGAAAAGCTTTTGTTAATGGGCGCGGCAGTAATAAAGACGGATTTCGGCGAAATAATCGAAGACGGGGAATATTTGAATCTGCCTTTAAGCAGGCTGCACAATATTTACGGTTTGCTGTATCAAAGGGCGGCATATGAAATTACTGAAAAAATAAAGGGCAGAAAGGATGCAATGATCTGGGCAAGGGCCGGCTGGACAGGATGTCACCGGCATCCGATCCACTGGGGAGGAGACTGCTCCTCAACCTGGGACGGTCTTGCCGGCAGTATAAAAGGAGGCCTTCATATAGGACTTTCGGGTTTTGCATTCTGGAGCCATGATGTACCTGGTTTTCACGGGCTGCCGAGTTTCATGAACAGCATACCGGAGGATGAGCTGTATGTGCGCTGGACGCAGGTCGGCGTATTTACTTCCCATCTCCGTTATCATGGCTCAAATTCCCGCGAACCATATAAATTTCCAGAAGTCATGGACATAGTAAGAAAATGGCTGAATCTTCGTTATGCATTAATCCCTTATCTTGCGGATCAGGGGAAAAAAGCAGTGGAATCAGGTCGGCCTTTGTTCCGCGCCATGATATTCCATCACCAGGATGATCCGCTTTGCTGGTATATTGATGACCAGTATTATTTCGGGGATGATTTTCTGATAGCCCCTGTTATTAATTCAGGAGGGGTTCGTGATGTTTATTTACCTGAAGGGAACTGGACAGATTTCTGGACCGGAAAAACCATGCAAGGCCCTGTCTGGCTGAAAAAGCTGGAAAGCCCTCTTGATAAAATACCTGTATTTGTAAAAACAGGGGCATCTGTTCCGGTTTATCCCGAAATTGTGCAGAGTACGAATGAGATGGACTTTTCAAAAAATGCTTATATTAATTTTGATGGGACATATTCCGGCTTCTCCGGATCTGTACTGGGAGAGATAATTGATTTAGAGGCTGAACAGCGTTGAAATTGTCCGGTTGCTGAAACAAGTAAATGACCGGAATTTTACGGAATGAAAACTGAAACCGGCAGTTTTAAGGTTGAAATCATTCTGTACACTGGAAAACTGTATACTCAGAAATTTTATTGACAGTAATAATGTCTTTTCCTATCATTTAACATTAAGGAGAAACACCCGCGTCCCGGTATGATCTTTAGTCTACTGCCTGGCGACTGACCGGGGCAATACTCAGAATGGCGAAGGAGCATTAATGGAATTCCTCATACGGCCGTTTCATCCGAGCGACATCTGTTCGGTATACGATATTTGCGCGCGGACTGCCGACTGCGGAAACGACGCGAGCGGATCCTATGAGGATCCGCAGATAATCGGCCATTATTACGCCGGACCCTACGCCGTACTAGAGCCCGATCTGTGCTTTATCCTGACTTGCGATGGAGAACCGTGCGGTTACGTGCTTGGTACGCGCGATTCGGAGGGCTTTGCAAAGCGCTGCGAGGAAGAATGGTTCCCCATCCTTCGGGAGCGCTACCCGCTGCCGTTTCCCGATGACGAATCACCTGGTGCTGAGATGAAGCGGGCGATCCACAGGGGGATACACCCGAGCGGCGATGTCATCGGATATCCTGCGCACCTGCATATAGACCTCCTCCCTCACGCGACAGGTCGGGGAAACGGGCGCAGGCTGATGGAGAGATTCCTCGGCAGATTGCGGGAGCTTGGGGTTCCCGCCGTCCATCTGGGAGTCGCGAGAAAAAACGAACGTGCGATTGCCTATTACAGGCATATGGGATTCGTAGTCCTGCGCGAATACGACTGGGGATTCTTCATGGGCATGAAACCCGGGGCGGAGAGTAAGTGAAGGGTAGTGTTCACAGATTTTATTCAGCCTTTGCTCAATGATTTTCTATCCTGCAGACTACACTGAATATCAAATCATAATTTTCAGCTGTTTCAGTCGATGATTCCAGAGTAAAACCGAAGCCATTAATGTGATTCAGGGCAGTCTTCTTGAATCCGTTGCCGGGAAAAGTCAGAATCTGCCTTCGGAAAATACACAGAATTACGCCAGCCCGGTAGAATTCTCGATGCTTTAAGCCATAATGAGGAAGTGATTATTTCAAGTCGCGGGAAAGATATTGCCCGCGTAATTTCTCTGAACAGCAAAGAAGAAGGCCCTTTAATCTGTGCAGAGAATCATGAAGCATACGGCATCTGGAAGGACAGCCAGGATGACGTAGAACAGCAGGTAAGGAATTTAAGGAAAAGAAGATACGATGATATTTGATACTGATGTATTGATATGGCTTCTGCACGGAAATAAAAATGCCGCTGATCAGATAAACAAGTGCAGCAGCAGGAATTTATCCATTATCAGTTATATGGAACTTGTGCAGGGAGCACGCAACAAACAGGAAATGCAGATTATCCGAAAATTTATTAACGATCTCAATTTTTGCACCCTTGCAATTACCGAAAACATGTCAAACAGGGCTGCAATCTATATGGAAGAATACTGTCTTCAGAATGATCTGTCAGTTGCAGATGCACTGATTGCCGCCACAGCTGTGGAAAACAGTGAAACCCTGTTGGCAGGAAATAATACACATTTCAGGATTGTTCAGGAACTTGCCATTAAGCAGTTCAGGCCGTAATGATTTTAAATAAATTCACCGTGTAATTCCCCCGCATTCAGTATAATTAACTCAGAAGGTGCACATGCCCAAGTGCGATAAATCCCGGGTTAAAACCTTTGTAATAGACATCAATGTACCTATAACAGCTAAACACCAGACATTTCCATTCATCTGGAAATACAATAAGATTTATTTTTTCCATTCACATATGCAGCGGCAGTGCGAAACCTGTGCATCACTCGGAAAATTCACGGCACCTGTTCAGCTGGTACACTGTTGCCTTGTCTTTGGGATCATACGACAGTATTTTTTCAAATCGTAAAATTGCCTTTTTTATCTGACCTTCACAATAGCAGTCCCATCCTGCCTTGTACAGCTTCCGTAATTTATACCTGCGTTGTTTTTCCAGATTATAAATGTCCAGGATTTCATAAATGGAAATCGGTATAATCTTTCCCGGGGCCTGCAGAGTGTCAAGAAAGCGGTATTTTATTTGCTCCTTGTTTTCAATTGCGTCAATGGTTTCTTCACTGACAATTATGTCTGCACCGTATAATTTGGTAAGGGATTCAAGTCTCGAAGCAATGTTCACCGCGTCCGATATTACTGTCTCCTCCATTCGTTCTTCTTCCCCGATTATGCCGGCGATGACATCTCCGGTATTTATCCCGAATCCCATCTTTACCGGCTGTTTATTGGTGCGTTTCTGCTGGAGGTTGAACATGTCCAGGAGTCTCTGTATCTCCAGTGAAGCCATTACTGCATGTTCCGGGTTTTCCGGGTACAGGGACAGGACGGCATCGCCGATGTATTTATCAATAAAACCATGAAAATGTCTGATTGTGGGACCTATGAATTTTAAAAGACTGTTCAGGAAATCGAAGGTTTCCTTCGGACTCATGGATTCGGACAGTCCGGTAAATGAACGGATGTCAGTGAACATGACAGTCATACGCATTTGTATCTGGTCACCCAGATTGACATCTGTAATGTCTTCCTTCTGCAGCAGTTCCAGAAAAGTACCTGGGACAAAACGGCTGAATCCCCGGTTCAGATTGGAAAGTTTTTCAGTTGTCTTTTTCTGCTTTTCCATTTCCATGCGGGCCTTTTTGAAAAATGCATTGTACAGATAGGAAAAGTAGTACATCAGAAAACCCACTGCAAGAAAAACGAAAAGTTCTATGATGAAAAAGCGTTTTGTCGGCAGGGCGATGCTGTGAGACAGGAGTGCCGCGGCAATGACATTTGCTGTACCGGCGGCAATTACAATGAAAAAGATATAACGATTCTCATTGAGTATAAAACCGCTGATTATGACAAGCCCGAAGTAGATTGAAAAATCAATCATCAAAAGACCGAGGAGTTCATCGTTTCTTAAGTAGAAATACTGTGTCAGGATCATGGCCGCGGTCATAATAACAAGAAAAACAGCCATGCCGGATTTTGCCCGCTTAATCAGGACCAGGAACAGCGGAAGGAGGAATGCGCCGCAGGATATCAGCCCGGTGATAAAGACCTGCCTTACCCCGAAGAAGTATTCGAACAGGGAATATGCGAGGAATCCGCCAATGGAAATGATGAGTACGATTTTCGACACAAAGGCTGTTTTGCTATTCATTTCTGCATTGAGAGGTTCATTCGATGATGTGTGGTCTTCCATTGCTTCCAACTGTTCCGACCTGGTTATATAAATTTGTACCCTGAAAAAAAAGCTTCTTTTATAAGTATAATTGAAGAGCGTGTTTGAAAGCAATTGTAATGGATACTGTTGTACCTGTAACAGGCAAACACCGGAGAGGAACTGCTGATGATAAATTCCATTTCATTTATGATGTGTTTCAGTATTTCAATATCAGAATGCATAATATTTGTTTCTCTTTCGTATCTGTCAGGTGTAAACACCGGCAGAAAACACGGCGCTTCTCAAACTGTCCAGTCAGATACCTGGACCCGTTTATTATCCATTTATACTGATCGTATTCACCAGCCACTATTTTTATCGGTCCGGGTCTGTCTTCTTTCTTAAGGCAGGCGCTGATCTTTTCCGGAATATTCCCAAAGCCTGATTCCCATTTAACTATCAGTTTATTGTCACCGGCACTTCCGTCAAAGACCGGAACATCTGCAGTTTCGGGATTGTTTACATTGGGAGCAAACGCGGCTGTGTATCCCTGTCTGAACATACGGTTCCAGCTGTTGCCCGGCAGCGCATCCTGCAGCCCGTTTTCCATTCTTCGGATAATCCGGAGGAAGGTAAACTGTGATATCAATCTGTCCTTTCCCGCCAAGTATATTCTTTGCCATCTCCGGAGAGAAGATCCGGAGACTCACAATACGTCCGGTAACGGTTTCACGTTAATACCACAGTAAATTGTCAATAATTCAGGTCGCAGTTTCCGGATCAATAAAAGATCTGAACTTTCTGTTACGGTAATCGTGCGGGGTTTTACCGGTTTGTTTCCTGAATACTGATATAAAGTAACTGTGTGATGAGAACGCAAGATAATTGCTTATTTCAGTAATGCTGAACCGGGTCGAAACAAGCATTTTTTCTGCAGCTTCGATCTTTTTTCTGGTAATGAAGGAACTGATTGTAATACCGGTCTCCGATTTGAATAGTGAACATAAATAGGTTTTATTAAGCCCGGCTTCCGAAGCACAGTTTTCAAGATAAATTTTTTCA
>CAZKOK010000126.1:0-9233 GCA_964554355.1 uncultured Spirochaetia bacterium
CCCGAACCTTTGATTCTGTTTACCAATTTCTCCGATTCGGGAATAAATGTTCTTTACGGCATCTGGTTTGACAAAAGTGATTATGTCACGGTACGAAACAATGTTTTCAAGTCAATTATCTCATCCTTCCGCAAAAACAGAATAGAAATAGCGATACCGCATATTGCGCTTTATTCAGGCTCTGACACAAAGGCCATGCCTGTGGAACTGAAAACAGGAAGCAGAAAAAAAGGTCAGGACTGAATTTATGAACATCGGAAGCAGGATGCGTTTTTCATTTTTATTCTGGACATCCCTGTTCAGTGTTGTTTCGATTGTGCTGGAGCAGTTGCAGGAACATTCGGTTTTTCTTTTTCTGACAGTCCAGGCGGCGGATTTTCTGATTGCGCTGGCCCTTGTTCTTGAGCTGGTTGTAATTTACAGAAAAACCCTTCTAAAAAAAGTATTTTTCAGGGTGAACCTGTTGAAGATTGTTTTTACTGCTGTCTTCCTTTTATTTTTCATTTACAGCAAGCTGGCTGATTACGGCAGTCAGGGATTTGCAAGGATTTTCCCGCCTTCCATACTTGTTATTGTCAGAAATGGTTTCCTGCTTGTAAAACTGATAACAAGACTCAGGAAATTCACGGAAACTCTCAAGAAGGCTGTTGCCCATCCTTCACAGTATATTGCATTCAGCTTTCTTCTGGTAATACTTGTCGGGACGCTGCTTCTGCTTCTTCCTTTTTCAGGTGAAAACGGGGGCTTAAGTTTTGTGGAAGGTCTTTTTACTTCCGTGTCTGCAGTATGCGTGACAGGTTTGTCCGTAATTGATGTCAGCCAGGTATTGTCGAGGTTCGGGCAGATTGTTCTGCTTCTGCTGATCCAGATCGGCGGGCTTGGAATAATGATCCTTTCCTTTTTTGCCATGTTTTCAATAAGAAGAAAAATCAGCATCGAAGACAAATACATGCTTTCATATCTTTTAAGCGAAGACGACATGGAGATGCTTGGCAATGCGGTAAAAAGAATAATATTCATTACCTTTACGGCTGAGTTTATCGGAGGGGTTTTTCTGTTTCTTTCTTTCAGGGATACATATCCGCATGTAAGCGAGAGGCTTTTTTCTGCCGTCTTCCATGCTGTCTCCGCTTTCTGCAATGCGGGCTTTTCGCTTTTTTCTTCAAGCTTTGAAGGTTTTTCCGCAAATATAGCAGTAAATCTTACTGTAATGGGACTTATAGTTATCGGCGCCCTGGGATTTTCAAATGTTTATGAAATTATGACAATAATCAAAAAGAAAAGAGAGAAGAGAAACAGGCTGTTAAGCAGGGGAGGGAAGACCCTTTCACTTACCGCCGGGATAATAATCCGCTGGTCGCTGGTTCTTGTTTTTTCCGGTATGATTATAATTTTCCTTCTTGAGTTCACA
The DNA here is from genome assembly GCA_964554355.1 of uncultured Spirochaetia bacterium. Classification (GTDB taxonomy): domain Bacteria; phylum Spirochaetota; class Spirochaetia; order CAZKOK01; family CAZKOK01; genus CAZKOK01. Next base: position 1,412 of record CAZKOK010000126.1, read on the forward strand.
GGTTCCATGTCCGGCTTAAGTACCGGAAAGAAATTTCTGACAGCGCTTTTTCAGAGCATCACATTAAGAACGGCCGGTTTCAACACTATCCCGATTTCCTCGCTCGGACTTTCGACCATTATTTTCATGATGATGTTCATGTTTATCGGCGGCGCTTCCGGAGGCACGGCCGGGGGTGCAAAGATAAATACCTTTGTTGTGCTTAAATCATTTCTGGTATCCAGACTTAAGGGCCGGAGCAGGACCCTTCTATGCAAAAATACATGTCTGGATGAGGAAACGGTGCAGAAAGCCTTTCTTCTGGTTTTCTTCGGAATCGGACTTATTTTCACTGCTTCGCTTTTAATGTCGATTTGGGAACCTTTCAGATTCGAAGATATCCTTTTTGAAGTTGTGTCGGCCTTCGGGACTGTAGGTCTTTCCAGGGGAATTACCGCAGATATTAATGTACTGTCCAGAATAATTATTATTATATTAATGTTTACCGGAAGGGTGGGTCCTCTTACTGTTTTCGCCGCCGTATCAAGGGACAAAAACAGGGAGCACCTTGCATATCCGTCGATTGATTTTATGGTAGGTTAGGAGTTGGAAATGGTGAAAGAGAGAGTTTTTTCAATAATAGGGCTGGGAATTTTCGGGATGAAAGTCTGCCAGGAGCTTTCCAGAAAGGGGGCAAAAGTTCTTGCTGTTGATAATCATGAGGAAAATGTAAACAGGGCCAAAAACCTGGCCGTGCAGGCTATACTTCTGGATACGACAAATCCCGATCTGCTGCGCGAAGTGCCTTTTCAGGATGTTGATGTGGCGATTGTCGCAATCGGCGACAATATAGAGGCAAGCATATTAAGCACGGCAACACTCAAGGAGCTTGGAATTCCCAAAATAATTTCCCGGGCCGTATCGCCGCTGCATTCCAGGGTATTAAGCAAAGTGGGTGCGGATGAAGTGATAATCGTCGAAGAGGAGATGGGAACGAAGATAGCCAACCAGATTATAAGCCCTGATGTGCTGGACAGGATCCCTGTGGCGGAGAACGTATCGATTGCCGAGATAGCGATAAACAAAAACATTGCCGGACTGGAGCTTTCCAAGATAGAAATCAGGAAAAAACTGGATCTTCAGATCTGCGGAGTGATCCGCAAGGATGTGCATGTGAACGAGGACGGCACTGCCGTGAGCAGGGAAACATTTGTTTTCCCCGATGACTGCGGTAAACTCAGGGAGTCGGACACGATTCTGGTTGCCGGCAATAATGATCAGATAGACGAGTTGACCGAGAATATTTCGTAAAAAGGTTTTAATGGACTGTATCCGGATATCAGGAGGGACAGTGTAATGATTATTGTATCAAAGTTCAGATTATTTATTTTTCTGCTGCTTGTATTTACGGCATTTGCGCTTACAGGAGCTGCAGCGGTATATTTCCTCGGCTATTATCCGGCCGACGGGAAACTTGATTTCCAGATAAGGTCCGAGATCATAATTATAGCAGTAATAGTTTTTCTAAGCATCATAATATCGGCAACAGTCCTTCTGTTAAGGTCCGGCAGTGACGCCATAAAAACGCTGCGCAGGATCATCTGCAAATATCAGCAGCTTTCGGTTGATGTGGATACCTCGGATGATCCGATCGGCCGGACAGGAAAGGAACTGCTTGATCTGTACAAAACGCTTATCGAATACAACCGCAAGCGCACCGTAAAAATCAATTCACTCTCCATGCTTTCGAGATTTCTTCTGAACATGCAGAAAAAGGCCGCCGCGGTCACCGACCCGGCCGGACACGTCGTTTACCGCAATGCATCTTTCCCGGTCCCCCCTGAAAAAACAGGCCTGATAAAAATACATGAACTATTTCCCGAAGTCGACTTCCCCGACCTTGTGCGCAAAACATTCGAAACAGGTACCGCAGTGGAAATAAAACTGGGCAGTGATGATTTTGCCGCTGTCCCGATCCTGGCGATGCACGATTCGCTGGCCTATCTGCTTTTTACCGAAGACAAATCGGTGTTCACGATGGACTATCATGTGACCGAGAAGGTGTACAGGATGAAGAAGAGGTCGTTTCCGGCAAAGCTCAAGGATTTTTTCTTCAGGAAGTAAGCCGCGGATAAGGGTTTCTCACAGAGTTCCCTGAGTAGGTGCCAACGATCGTTGGCACGTGCGTTTCGGGTTATCTGGGTCTGTCCCCATTAAAAAAACAGTTAATTAATCCAAGAGAATCCGTAGTTTTTTTCCGGACCTGTCAGCCCGGTTTTTTCTTCCTCGCCGCAGTACTTGTTTTCCTTTTTACGGGCGCGGCAGGCAATTCCGCGGTTGGGGCATTGGAGCCTTCGAATTCGGGTTCGACATAATTTTTTTCAAGTTTTTCAAGGTCTTTTTCTTTTTGGGTTACTTCCTTTTCCTTCTCTTTAACGTCTGTTTCCAGCTGTTTTACTTTTTCTTTCTTTCTTCTAAATATTGAAATGCCGACCTTTCTGAAATGATGCACCAGATACATCGCGAATGAATAGACGGTACCCGAAAGAAACCCGACTATAAGAACGCCGACGGTCGTGATGTCTTTATTGATAAGCCCAAAAAAATTCAATTCAGCCGGATTTCCGGCATTCAGTATCATAAGAATTCCCACAAAAAGCAGGAAAAAAACATTTACAATTACCCAAACCATTTATAAATCCTCCGGTAAATCCTGAATATACGGCTTTATTATGCATCTTTATCGGGGAAATGTCATGCTATTTATTTTTATGTGACGGGCGGGATGGGATTCCGTGGGATCGGTAAGTTTTTTGAACCGCAGAGGGCACAGAGGACCACAGAGTTTTTAGTGAAAGCCTGTTTGATTTCCATAATATTATATTCTTCATTTTAATTTTATTTTTAGAGTTGGGAAAACCCAAAAAAATAATTCGAATAACGAAGATCTGTCATGGAAAACCTTGGTATCGGATTTAAGAGGATCTCTCTGTGGTTCAGATAACCTTTAAGCTCCGAATCAACCTTCCAACCTTCATCCCTGCAAGGGCCTTTATGCTCTTATTTACCCGGAATCGGGCAAATAATTGGACAAAATTACACATTTCTTCTAATATTCGGGGTATATTATGTTTCAGACGGATGATATCAGGAAATATTTAATTGACAATTTCGGTCTGACCGAGGAGCAGGCGCAGAGGCTTTTAAAGGAGCTGCCGGCGCTTTTCAGTCCGACAGCGGAAGAGTATATCAGGCAGCGTCATCTGGAGCTTCAGAACAAAGGGCTGAAGAATGACGAAATCTACAGGAAGATAAAGCAGGAGCTGGACGGCAGGGTCTTTTCTGCGGGAGATTTCAGTATCCGTCAGATACGGAGAATTATTTACGGTTAGGAGGAGTACATAATGTGCGGAATAGTAGGTTATACGGGAAAACAGAATGCGGCGGATATTATTTTTCAGGGGCTGAAGCGGCTTGAATACAGGGGTTATGATTCAGCGGGCATTGCTGTTGTTTCACGCAAAAGAATAAAGATCGAGAAATATGTTGGCAAGCTTGATATTCTGGGAAGCCATCTGGCGAATCTTCCCCAGAGCACAAGCGGCATCGGTCATACCCGCTGGGCAACGCATGGAAAGGTAAGTCAGCTCAATGCTCATCCCCATATCAGCATGAATGAAAAGGTTTCCATTGTCCATAACGGGATTATTGACAATCATAAAGAGCTGCGCTGCTTTCTGTCGGCCAAAGGCTATAAATACGCAGGCGAGACCGATTCCGAACTGATTGCCCATCTTGTCGAGTTTTATCTGGAGGATTCTCCGGAGCAGGCTGTCCGCAAGGCTGTCCTCAGGCTGAAAGGGACTTTCGGGCTGCTTGTCATGTTCAGCGATTTTCCGGACCAGATAATCGCGGCGCGTCAGGGAAGTCCGCTTGTACTCGGACTGGGGCAGGGCGAGATGTTTGTCGCCTCCGATCCGTCGGCTTTTACGGGCAGGACAAGCCAGGTCGTCTATCTGGAAGATGGCGAACTTGCCGCAATGAAGGCCGGGGATTTTGAACTGCGCAATACGGCGGACAGTGTAATCGATCGCCAGAGTGAAGAAATAGATATCAATGCTGAAGAACTGAGTAAAGGGGATTTCAGGGATTATCTTGAAAAGGAAATTTACGAACAGCCGGATTCGGTGTGGAGGGCGATGGCCAACGGAGGAAGGCTTGCCGAGGATTTCGGTACAGCCGTTCTTGGCGGACTGAATATAGAAAAAAGGGAATTCTTCGACTACAAACGGCTTGTCTTTATCGGAATGGGAACGGCCCGGCACTCAGCCATGATCGGCGCCCATCTTGCGGAAAGGCTTGCCGGAATACCTGCCCGGAGCCTTGATGCCTCCGAACTCCGCTACATGAACCACCGTGTGGAACGAGGTACTCTCTATTTTGCGATCAGCCAGTCCGGGGAAACTGCGGATACGATCTTTGCCGTGCAGGAACTTAAAAACAGGGGAGCAAAAGTCCTCGGAATTGTAAACAATGTCGGCAGTACCCTGGCCAGGCTATGTGACGGAGGAATATATATTCATGCCGGGGTTGAGGTTTCCGTTGCCTCGACGAAAGCATTCAGCGGACAGATAACGGCTGTCACGCTTCTTGCCCTTATGCTTGGGCGAATGAATTCGGTTTCGATAAATCAGGGCAAGGAAATTGTAAATGAACTGAAACAGCTGCCGGACAAACTGAAGACTGTACTCGAACAGGCTGATAATATAGAAAGAATAGCTGAAAAAATAAAGGAAGCCGGAAGCATGCTGTTCCTGGGACGCGGGATCAGTTTTCCGATAGCGCTTGAAGGCGCCCTTAAGGTCAAGGAGCTTTCATACATACATGCAGAGGGTTTTTCTGCAGGGAACATGAAACACGGTCCGCTTGCCCTTGTAAGCGGCAGGCTCCCGGTAATATTCATCGCTCCTCTCGGGGACGTTTTTGAAAAGACGCTGAGCAATATGCAGGAAGTAAAAGCCCGGGGCGGAATTACAATTGCAGTAAGCAACATGGGCGAAGAGGTATTCAAGGGCCTGGCCGACTACATCATTCCGGTGCCTGAGGTAATGGAAGAACTTTCACCGGTCCTTACGGTTGTTCCTGTGCAGATGCTTTCCCTTTATCTGGCAAGAAAACTTGACCGCAATGTCGATATGCCGAGGAACCTGGCGAAGAGTGTTACTGTTGAATAGGACACTATGAAAGGACTCACGCGACGACGCTACGGGGCCTGGGTGTGTGCTGGATGGTCGGGCTTCCGGGTGAGGCGAATCATTAGTAAAAGCGGTGAAGGCATTTCGTGATATGTGCTGTATTTTTATGTACATGAGAGAATTTTGATTATACAATAACAAAAAGCGAAATGTGCATAAAAGCGTTATATGACATATTTAAGAGAGACAGATGGTTTGTGAACATTTAAGAGATCTGGAAAATGAATTAATATCATCAAATATCAGGGAAACTTACAGAGGGCAGGCGTGGTCCCGGAATTGCCGTGAATGGGTTTATTTTGATGTTTATCTGGATCTGGAAAAACTGAGAAAAAGATTCAGGCTGGACAAATGTGTAAAAGACCATGAACATTTTGGAACTCATGATGGGCAGGAGTCCGGTTTTATTTGTGAAATACATAATGATGCCGTCATGGGGATTCATAAAAGATCATCCGGGGAATACAGTATTTACGAATAGAGTAAACAAATCATATTTCCGGAACGTTATACGCCATTGCGTCATGCTGTCCTGATAATTTTCTTTTTTATTTCTTAAGGAAATATTGCTTTTGATAAAAGGAATATGCTATGAAAAAAATGAAATCATCTGTTAACATATGTGCACTTAAAAAAGTTGCATCAGGGACAGGTATTGTAGCTGGAATTGCCGGGATGGAGCATGGATTCTTTGAAATGCTTCAGGGAAATAATATTATAAATGGTCATGTAATAGAAGCAATTGGATCAGCACAAAGATTCTGGGTGTATGGGACAGAGCCGGCCTTCACGCTTATTCCCAATTTCCTGATAACAGGTATTACGGCGACAATCATAAGCATAATACTGATAATCTGGTCAGCTGTATTTATCGATAATAAGTACAGTGTCCTGGCGGTACTTGGTCTTTCTGTTATCATGTTCCTTACAGGAGGAGGTTTTGCTCCACCTGTTTTTGCTATAGCGGCAATTATATCAGTTTTATTAATGAAGATGAAACATAAGCTGCTGCGAACATATTGTCCAAAACAGATAATTGATTTCCTGTCAAAACCCTGGAAAATAATTCTAATCCTGTTCATAACACTTTCATCAATTATGATTGCTAATGCAATTTTTGGTTTCCCGTTGATTTGGTTTTTCGATAAAGAAAATATTACAGATATTTTAATGATTTTTGGAAATATAACATTCTTTGGTCTTGGACCAATTACTGTAATTACATCTTTGGCTAACGATATAAAAGAAGGCTGACGCAGCGGCGTATAACACCCTGCAGATTTCCTTGCCCTCTGCGAGAAACCCATTAATCAGCGTTAACTAACCTGACAGATCTCACGGGAGCCTGACCAGATCCCACTTCCCCTGAAACCCGTAGCGTCGTAGCGTCGTCGCGTGAACTCATTCCCCGGGGTGATCAGAATATTTTATCGGCAATTATCCTCACCACATTTTCCAGGCAGCCCAGGCAGTCGAGGAATTCAAGTATTGTGAATCGGCTGCGGATTTCCTTGGCGCATAAAACCGAGTTTATAATAAATTCCTTTGAATATTTATAATCAAAAAGGCTGAGTTTTATTCCGGCTTTGTTAAAATCTGAAAACAGCTTCTCTGTTTCCGGAATGTTTATTTCGTTTTTCCTGAAGTGTTCCCATTTTTCTTTTTCAGACAGGATATGCTGTCGCATTCTGTTTCTGTATGCCTGATTTCCTGTCCAGCTTGAAACAAAGCGGGGGGCGAGTTCTCCGTAGGCAATCTGCAGTTCTTCTATTCTGCTTTTATCTGTGCTGCCTAAGCGGGCCAGATCGTCAATTGTCCTGCTTTTCAGGAAATCATATATATTGAGCTGAATCCAGGTTCCCAGACCGACTGTCTCTCCGTGAAGAAATAATTCGCTTTCATTCTGAAGTGCATGGATTTCCAGGAAATGCGATATATGATGTTCAGCTCCCGATGCAGGGCGGGAATCGCCGTGAATCGTAATGGCCAGCCCGGTGGCAATCAGCGCAAGCAGCAGTGCAGAGCACGATTCAGCCGAGAAAAAGTCATTTTGATATGTTTCAAGGAATTCATCTGTTGAGTTCCTGACCATCGAGAAAATACCGGGGTTTATTTTTTCTCCCGTAAATACCGATGAAAGTTTCCAGTCAAGCAGTGCGGAGTATTTCCCTGCAAGATCGCCGATTCCTGCTCTGATCATTTTCCGCGGGGCCCGGCTGATTACTTCAGTGTCCGCAAATATTGCTTCGGCGGGAAAAGCAGGAATTGTTTCCTTTATTCCATTGATTATAAGGGGACAGACCCGTGATGCATACCCGTCCATTGAAGGGGCTGTCGGTATGCTTATGTATTTTTTATTTAGAACGGCTGCCGCATTCCGCACCAGGTCATTTATGATTCCGGACCCCAGTGCAACAAGCAGCCCGGCCCCGCTGCATTTTTCGTTGACAGTTTTTACCGTTTTTTCATCCGGCAGCAGATGTTTCCCTGTATCAGAAAAAACAAAGCTGGAAACTTCGGGTATGCGGGAATTTGATATTTCAGCTGATATGCTTTCGCCTGCTTTCCAGGTTGCGGCATCAGCAATT
>CAZKOK010000127.1:0-9191 GCA_964554355.1 uncultured Spirochaetia bacterium
TTTATTATACTTAGGATTTCAGGCAATTAATAGTCTTTATTTTGGACAGCTATGAATTGGCAGGAGTTATAACTTTTCCTATCATTTAGTTCTGTTTCATTATAAACAAGAGGATCAGGTAAGGAAATGTCAGGTAAATATACAGTCAATTTTGATGCCATGTCGGAAAACTCCAGGATTAATCTGCCTGGCAAGCTGATGACTCCCTGCTCTTCTGCATTGGCTGAAAATCACTCCTTAAGAGCGGGAAACAATCGGTACCTGCTGATTTTTATTCTGGCTACTGTGCCGGCAGCAATATATCTGAAGTACCGGTCAGGCAAATATGCATTTAATATCCTTGATCTTGCCGTTCTTGCAGTTTACTGCTGTATCGTCCTGTTTCCGTTAATTGAAACTCTTTATCTGGCTATTGTCCGGAAGAAACTTCCCTGGTCTTCAGGCATTTATCTTTTCCCCGAATACCTTGCAGATGCCAGGTCCCGCAGGATACATCTTTATAAACATTCCGAAAGCAAAGGCGTCCCTGAATTCAGGAACAGGAAGAAAGGTCCTGTATTCACGCTCAGGTATGATATAAAGGAATACAGATTCCCCGTCTCATCGGAAAGCAGGTATGAAGAAATAAAACAGTGCATCGGAAATGTGCCTTTGGAAGATAATAATGTTAAATCGGCACCGTATAAAGCGGCTATCAATATCACAAGGATATTTGATTATGAGATTAAAGAGCAATACGCTAAATCAGGCAGCATAAAAAGAAACCTCTCACCTGGCAGATTTATATTGAAGTTTCTGCTGATTTCATTCGCAACAGTATTACTGTGGTTTTCATTCAGTGCGTTTAGTGATTATAACTTATTTCGCGAAGCAAGGCATGGAAAGGATCTGGATTCCCGTGATTATTATCTGAGCCGGGGCGGGATATTGTATAAATCATGGATAGATCCGGACAGGATCTTTAATAACGAGAAAATCAAAAACTCCATCACGTCCGTGTTCAGAATGATTCAGCCGGAAAATTTCCCTTCATACAAGGAAAGGGCAATGCAGGAAATCGGAAGGCTTCAGCAGCTGGAAAAAGAGAGAATGGAAGCCGATTTCCCGGAAAACCCTGAACTGCTGAATATATTCCGCGATGTCATGTCATGGAGTCTCGAATCGGGCAGCAATGATCTTCCCGTATACTTTCTTGTTCCGTCAAACAGCGAGCTTGCTGGTTATGATAAAATGGTGAAAGAATACGTTGATGAAACAACAGACGGGACAAACGAAGAAGCCAGTAAAAACAGGAAATATAAAAAATTTACTGAATCCATTTCATCGCGGGACCTGTCTTTCCGGGCACACCAGATTTTTGATTCCCTGGTAAAAAACATGGAAGCTGTTCAGAATTATGATTCCGTAAATTTCATTGAAAGTGATATTTTCACCGGCCGTGATGAGCAATCAGAAATACAACTGATTGCATCCCCCGCCTTGATTATCAAAATGGAGCTTTATCCTGGTCCGAGCTTGTATGAAATGGTCCTGTCTGATTACGGCATAACAGCATACACATATTTTGTTGAACTGAATATGCAGCTGGACTTCAGTTATTCAGGGATTACTGCTGATTCAACTTTCAACAAGACACTGGTTCTGTCCCCGCCGGAAAGTTTCCGGAATTCCAACGGGATTTTCGGCACCGGCAGTAATGATACCTATGAAACAATGCTTGATACGCTGGTTCAATGGCTTTACTCAAACCTTGATTCAATTCTTTTGTCGGAAGAAAGAGAAATCTGCATCCAGACGGTCCAGGAATCACCGGATTTTAATTTTCGCAAAGCACTTGACTGATATTTGAAGGTACTTGCGAAGCACGAAAATTGGTTTTTACCAATGTGTGCGATTTTCTGTGGGGATATTTCAATGGGAGCATTATCATATAATCCGGATTTAATAAAGCTTTGGAGGAATTACGAAACAGAGAATTCAATGCAGGTCGCTATAATCCTGTTATACCCTTTCCGGAATTCCCGATTTCTGAAGATTCACCTTCACCAGGTCCGAAACATAAATCGATTGAAGATGCTTTAAACGCCGCAATTCCTGATGGCACAAGATCTATATTGGACTTAACCAAAGTATCAAATGAAAGCGGCAATGTATCGCCGGGATTTTATCAGATGATGAATTAATAAAATATTTTAATACTGCCAGAATCGAAAAAAGCACTATTTATAAACATGCTGGATTCCCGCTTAAAATCGAAAGAGGACAAGGTTTCTGTTTGCCGTTATATGATAATGGAGAAACGATTGAATTGCTTTTTTTCGGTATGTCATATGATTAAAACTGCGCAAAACTGCGTAATGGAATATCTTTGGGGCATTGATATATATGGGATTGAGGTCCTGCTGCTGAAGAAGTATTGTGTCTGAAAAAGCTGATGGGACATAAATCCGGTATTGTAATAATCGGCAGAAAAATGCTTTTTTCGTTTGACTGTTAACCTGATACATGTAAAAATAAGGCAGTGATATTGAAAAAAAAGGAAAAAAAGATTTCAAATGTTTAATCCTGCAGAATATTCCTGACAAATAAAAAACAGGATATGAATAATGACGTATGCCTTGTTCCGGCAGCATTTATCCGCTGATAACTGTGAAAGCCCCGGTAAAAAATGACTATGCAAATAAGTAATTATACTCATGTGAATGTAAAGCGTAAAAGGTACACTATAGTCCATAGCAGATTGACGGATACATTACATAACAGAAAACAAGGGAGAATTAAAATGAAAAAAATATTGGTAATACTTTTGCTGTTCCTGGTGTCGAATATTTACAGCGATGAAAAGGATTTAATAGTCCTGTATGAAAAACCTCTGATCGATGGAATACCCGTAATTATAAATCCTTATGCGGAGGGCGAGTGCTTTGATATCGGTAAACCGGAAATTATTGACGGAGATAACATCCGGCTGGATTTCAGTAAATCCGACACTGAAGATATCTGTATCGTCCTGTTTTTCCGGGCAGAGGACGAGTTCCTGGTTGTGTATATTACACAGGACAGCTGTTTCACAATCCACTCCGGCGGATGCGTGCTGTTCGGATTCACGGGGCACGATACTGCGATGGCGGATACCGGCGGGACACTCGATTATAATGTTACCACCTATGTCTGGAACCAGTACAACCTTTCCGGAATGAGCGGCGATCTTTATGTGTTTGCCGTAAAAGGCGGAATAAACATGTATTATCTTATGCCCCTTGAGCAGACGGACCCCGATCAGTTCCGGACATCATCAAACGTCGGGAAAATCAGTTTCAGTTTTTGAAGGCGGCACAGAAGCGGAAACAATACGTAAATAAAAACAGGAGGATATTATGATTGTAAAAACTACACTCAGGTCAGCGACCGGCATTTTATGTTTCCTTGCAGGAATACTCGGCGTGCACAGATTTTATGTCGGCAGATGGAAAAGCGGTTTGGCCATGCTGTCAGGCACGGTTTTTTCTATAATCGTAATGATGACAGCAATGCGGCCAGGTGATTCGGTACCAAAGGAACTTCCAGTGATACCATTGGTATTATATGAGATTCCTATGCTTATTATTTTTATTGTGTGTATAATTGATTTCTTTGCCATCATTTTCGGCAAGTTTAAGGACAAAGACGGATACGAAATATAGCCGTTATTTTATTTATTTTAAAGGAGATATCCAATGAAGTATGGAGTATGTTTTATCCTTTTTATAATTATTATCACAACCGGCTTTATTGGCTGTTCAAGTATTCCCGGAAATATAAAAAGAATCGAAGAAGGTATAGTCCTTGGCGGGGGGTATGCGGATTTTGGCAATTCAGTTCAGCAGACAAAAGACGGCGGATTTATCATAACTGGAGAGACAGAATCATTTGGTTCAGGTTCATCTGATGTTTTATTAATCAAAACAGATTTTGAAGGAAATGAAATCTGGCATAAAGTTTTTGGCGGAGAAAGTAAGGATGCCGGTTATTCTGTACAGCAGACATCTGATGGAGGCTATATTATTGCGGGATGTTCATTTTCATTTGACACTCCCGGGAGCGATGTGTACCTGATAAAAACAGATATTGATGGAAATGAAATCTGGCACAGGTTTTTCGGTGGAGAAAATAATGATGCTGGACATTCGGTACAGCAGACATCCGATGGGGGTTATTTTATTGCTGCTACTGCAGATAATAGTGCTAATTGTTATCTTATAAAGACGGATGAAAATGGAATTGAGGAATGGAGTAAAATCTTTCCCGGAAGCGGATATGCTGCGAAACAGACATCTGATGGAGGATATATTGTTACAGGGAGAGCATCTCATGATGTTTTAATTGTCAAGATGGATGCGTTTGGTAATGAAGAATGGAATAATGCTATCGGCGGAGAAAAGGCGGATCTTGGTAGGTCCATACAGCAGACATCGGATTGCGGATATATTATTGCCGGTATGACAGATTCTTTTGGCGCAGGAGAGACGGATATTTATCTGATAAAAACCGATTCGCAAGGGAATGAAATATGGAGTAAAACGTTCGGCGGAAAAAGTTATGATTATGGTTTATCTGTTGTACAGACTGTGGATGGTGGTTTTATAGTCACCGGTTATATCTGGACAAGTGATTTCTGGTCCAGTGGAAAGGATGCATGCCTTATAAAGACAGATGCAAACGGCATGGAAGAATGGATCAGGTATTTCGGCGGCAGCGATGAGGATGAAGGTGCAGCAGTACTGCAGGCATCCGGCGGTGAATATATTATTGTTGGAACCACAGCTTCATTTGGAATTGGTATACATGGGTATTGGAGTTATGATATTTATTTTATAAAAACTGATTTATCCAATAATGCTGATTGAAATATGACGAGTGTCAAAAAAAGACAGGCACCATTTTAGGAAATGTAATTAAGATAAATAGGAGTAAACATGAAAAAGCGGTATCCTTTCATTTGCTTAATAATTGTATTCTTCAGCTATGGATGCATTACAAATTATTCTACCGATTCCAGTTATGCTTATGCTGCAAAAGATGCAGAAGATATAAATTTGAGTATTTTACCTCCATATGTTTTTATATGGTCAGGATATAAAGAAAGTTCCTATTCCGATTTTTCATTTGAATTGGAGAATGATATAAATACTATATTTAATAATCATGGATATAATATTGTACAAATAAAGGAAAACGAGCAGATTGATTATGACATTTTAAAAAATCTGGGTCTGGAAACTGCAAAAAATGTTGATTTAATGGATCCTATAATAAACCTATTTAGCCCTAATTTTGATATCTTCACTAAAGATGATAACCTGTTCAATGAATTAAAAAAAATAAAACAGTATTGCAATGCGGATTATTTAATTATTCCGGTAATATGCCTGGATAATAATCTATCGCAGGGATATGAATTTAAAATCGGTGTCAGGTGTTATAATACTGACAATGGTGAAATTGTATATGCTTCAACAGCCTTTAAGGAAGAAGAATTTTTTTATCAATTAACAGCAGAGCAATATATGAACCAAATTATAGCGGGTGAATTAAACTATATTATTAATAAATATCTAGATATTATATTAGCTAAAAATGAAAGCGGTTCTCTTTTTAACAAGATATGGATTGAATAAATAAACCTTTGTAAACTTGTAATTAGTTCATTTTTACGCTTTTCATAGTCATTTTCTACCGCATCCTCCGGTTTTCGGCGGGGAAGAATGGAACTCCGGTGCAGTTATTTTTTTCTGGACAATCTGTTTTATTAATAGGAGAATGTTTAAAAAGGAATTAAAATGAAAGCAAAATCAATAATCATTGTCTTTTTGTTAATTTTTGTTTTTCCGGCATTTTCCCAGGCGGAAAAACCGGTGATATCGATACTCGACTTTGAATTAAGCAATGTCGCGAAAAGCGATGCCCAGGTAATCATGAACTATCTTTCGGCTTATCTTGTTAATTCCGGAAAATTCAGGGTCATTGACCGTTCCCAAAGGGATATAATCCTTTCGGAATTTGAATTTTCCCTTTCCGGCTGTACCGATATATCATGCCAGGTCGAAGTGGGAAAAATGCTGGCTGCCGACGAGTTGCTGGTCGGGAGCATCGGGGAAATCGGAGACAGGTTTTTGCTTACCCTGAAGATCATAGATGTCGAAAGCAGCGAAACGGTAAAGAATATTTCCAGGAAATATCTGGATATCAACACGCTTATTGATGATTGTTCTTCTCTCGTCCTCGGGCTTATTGGCTTGGAAAACGGGGAAATGTTTTCGGATAAGCCCGCGCAAACGGAATCCGTTCAGGAGATTGATCTGGAAGAAATCCTTATAGCAACTACCAGACTTGTAAATAATAAAGCATACAGGAAAAAGGATCAAATCCCCGTTATCCAGGAATATTCGGAGCAGTTGTCTTTTGAATACAGGTATCTGCTTTATGAAAAAAACGAGATGAAAGGTTCGCTGCTGTACGCCGGATTAAATACAGTATACGGCCTTGGGAGCTGGCTGCAGGGAGATATCACCGGAGGTTTGGTCGTTACCGGTCTGATGGGCGTGGGAATGGTAGCATCTATAGCCGGGGCATTGCAGGAAGCGGGCAGAGACCCGGACTCGGACTCAACGAACCTGTTATTGATAGGCGGGTTATGCAGCGTGCTGGCCGGTACGGTAACCGGATGGATTATACCTTTTTTCTTCGAATCAAATAACAATAAAAACCTGAAAAAAGCCCTTTTGATGGATTAGCGCCTGCGTCACTGTAAACAAGATTGATGTATCGGCCGGCCGGAATTTCAAACATATCGTAGATTTGAATAGAATTCACTTGTTTAATCCTGTAAATTTAAAAGAGGGATACGGCATTCCTGAAATAAGGGTCCCCAGGGAGCTGCCGGACTGCTCCGGAAGAATATATAAATGATCCCGACGGAATCCCTGTAAAGTTTGAAGCGGCAGAATATACACGGTTAAAAAACAGGATAAAAATGACCATCACTGAAAAAGAGAACAGACAGTACTATCTTACTTTGATATTCTCTCAGGTTGACATCGCTGCCTGGGAAGCACAGAACATTCGGTTTTCATTGGTATTTAATGATTTCCAGTGAAACAGAACTGCATTCAGAACAGGATATGTCCATGTAACTTCTTAATTCTTGCTGCTTTCATAAAACCGGCTCTGTCCCCAATTTGCACTTAGACAAAACAGGAGTTTAGCCACGAATGTTCACAAATCCGGCCTCGCCGGTCACGAATGGAAATCGGGCGACGGCTATTGCACGAACATCCTTTCGGGATGTCATATCTCAGGAACAAGGCAAGTTCTCCTTCGGAGGATTCCTGACAAATAAGAAACATGATATGAATGCTGACAGACGTTTTATTCCGGGAGCATTTCTCCGTTGAAAACCTGAAGTCCCCTGTAAAAAATGACTATGGAAATGAGTATTTATACTCATGAGAATGCAAAGCGTAAATGGTATCCTATAGCCCATCAGGAAACGGCATTATGAAAAACAGGGAGGTATTCTGATCGTAAAAACGACAACCAGGTCAGCGGCTGGTATGTTATGTTTCCTCGCAGGATTCCCGGGCGGGACAGATTTTATGTCGGCAGATGCAAAAGCGGCCTGGCTATGCTGTTTGGGACAATATTTTCTATAATCGTAATTATGATAGCAATGTCACCAGGCAATTTGACATCAAAGGAACCTCCCGTGATAGTATGGTTATTATTTGAGATTCCGATGCTCATTATTTTAATTGTGAGTATAATTGATTTCTTTGCCATCATTTTCGGCAAGTTTAAGGATAATGACGGATTCGAAATCTGGCAATTATTTTATTTTTGCTAAAATTATACTTCCATTTTCCGGAGGCGCAAAAATGATAAAAAAAATCATTCCTTTTTTAAGTTTGCTATTAATATCATGCAGCACCGTATATAAAATTCCGCTGGATTCTGAATTGATAACAAAATCTGAGTTAATACAAAAGATAACGGTTTTTCCCCCTGTTCCAATATTGGAACAATTGTTTTTCACGACCAGAGTAACTGACCTGAAATTGAGTCCTGATGGAGAAGATCTTTTATTCGTAATAACCAGCAGCAGATATACGAGTACAGCTGCCTATACCAGCGCAAAAGAATCCCATTCTGCAATATATAAGAATAATTATATGTTTTTGGATGGCTATTATGAAATAAAAAATCCGGTATTCAGTTCCGATGGAAATGATTATGCATGTAAAATTACTGCTGTTCTGGATAATAAACTGACCCATGGCGTATGTGTCGTTGAAAAACCGTTTATGGCCAAATATACCTTTGTCGGAGATTTGTTATTTCATCATAGTAAACCGGTAGCAGGGTGTAAGGTTATTACTTCTAACAGGAATGATCAAAATAATCCGTATGACCATTACATTGCTTTGGACAACGAAATAATCAGTGAAGCGTATGATTTTATTAATAATAAAATAGCATTCTCTCCGGACAAAGAGCAGGTTGAAATAGCTTTTTCAGCTGAAATTAATAAAAAATTTGCCATATACATTAACGATAAAAAAGTAACGAAAGATTATAATGATATTACGGAACCTGTATTTAATTATATTACCGGCGATTTATTATTTGGCGCTAAAATAGGAAACACCTGGGCAATTTACAGTAATGATAAAAACAGTAATGATAAAAAAATCTCATCTGACTTTGACGAAGTTGACGCACCTGTTGTCAGTCCCGACGGAAGCAGGATTGCCTTTAAGGCGAATAATTCCGGAAAATGGTGTATTATTGCTGAAAATGAACAGATAAGTCCTTACTCATCCATAATCGGGGATATTGTTTTTAGTCCCGATAATAATGATATCGCTTATTCAATTAAAACAGGTAAAGGATTTTTCCTGATGCTGAATGATGAAAGAATTTCTCCCGAATTTCTATATGTTGATAATATTAAATTCAGTCCTGACAGCAATTTGGTCGGTTACCAGGCAACAAGTGGTGAAATGAGCGGCAATCTGATATCTGATTTATCCTGTTTCATTATGATCGGTAATGAAAAGGTTAGTCCTGTATTTAAGGATGAAGCTGATTTTTGTTTTACAAATAATAATGAATTGGTATTTGCGGGCCACAATTATCAGAATGAGATAATACAT
>CAZKOK010000128.1:0-9020 GCA_964554355.1 uncultured Spirochaetia bacterium
CCCGCGATTTTATTTATCCCCAGCTCTTCCAGATGGTTTTTGATTGTTTCGGCTGTCTGCTCCGCATTGACCTGTGTTGCTCCGTAAAGATTGCCGTGGACGTCGAAGTATTCCGTTATCTGGTCTTCAGACAAAAGACCCTGTTCATCAAACAGCCAGACTTCGTCATTTTCAGTAAACGCAAGCCTTACCGTATCCTTGTCGATTATTTTTTCATCCAGCGTTTTTACTACTGAAGGCTGCTCGATTTTTTCCCATTCGCCTTCCCTGTTGAATCCTGCCTGCCAGGTTTTGTTTTCAATTCCATTGTTCGGATCATAGGCTGCGCTGTAATCAAAACCGCTTTTAAATCCGAGTTTGTCAAAACTCAGAATGCCTTTTTCGGGATAC
Source organism: uncultured Spirochaetia bacterium (assembly GCA_964554355.1). Taxonomy (GTDB): domain Bacteria; phylum Spirochaetota; class Spirochaetia; order CAZKOK01; family CAZKOK01; genus CAZKOK01. The sequence goes on from CAZKOK010000128.1 coordinate 391, forward strand.
CATCTGCTGGATACGGTGCCGTCCGGATAGAGATAAGTCTTTACAATGTTGGGATCGGTACTTCTCAGGTCTCTGCCTTTTCTGTATTCCCGCTTTTTTTCAAGAGGAAGCATATCAGCAAAATCCCGGTCAATTTCGGCCATTGCCTTATCGGTAATTTTCGTCATCTTTGATGTGGTCGGATAGAATATCCACTGCGCCTGATCAAAAGCGGCAAAACCGACAATTCCCTTAAGCAGCTTGTCCCTTTTTTCCTCGTCTATGTTTCCGTCTTCATCGTAAAATTCGATGTCCGGATTAATGTATGACTGTTCGGGCTCTCTCATGCCGGAGGTAACGAGCATCTCTTCCAGATCCTGCCTTCCTTCGTTGCGCAGCGCTTCCTGAGTCTCCGGTTCCAGTTCTGGATTTCTGGACTCGTCGATTTTGGCCAAAGCATGTTCGGCTTTGGTGATCAATGAAGGGAAATAACCCTGATCAAAATAATGGATTTTCTTTTCGATTTTATCATTGCTGCTGAGCATTTAATCTCTCCTCTATCCGTTTCCGGCTTGCAAGATTTATCTGCTGGTTGATCCCCGAGATTTCAGCCAGCCACTTTTTTCTTTCGGCATGGCTCATCTCCAGAATTTCCTTCCGGCTCCAGCCGAAATGATACGCAATGTAGGCCGCCTCCCGAAAAATATCGTTCGAAAGGCGGCTTACACTTCCCCCGGGAGGTAAATCTCCCTTATAAATTTCTCACCGCAGCTGCATTCAAGGGGAATCCTTTTTATAAGCCCGTGATTGATTTCGTTAAAGAAATCAATCAGGAACGAAAAATCCTCGGGACTGAGTTTGCCGATAACCGATGTGTTTATCGCTCTTTCCGTCCCGATCTTCTTTACTACTCGTGTCAGCAGGATCATATACAGATAGCCCGGGTTGGTTTTAAGCCTGGGGTCTCTCTGGACTTCGATAAAATCCTTTACCATGGCAAGACGCATTTCGCCGCTGATTTTCGTGCCCAGTTCCGCTTCAAAACCCCTTCCGTTGGGCAGAGTGAACTTTCTGTTTTTAATTTCCATCCGCATTCTCCTTTTCCGGGTCCCAGTCGGCATGGATTCCCCTGCTTTTAAGCCATTCGATGGCCGTCCTGTTCATTTCGCTTACGGTACGCGATGTCAGCCCTTCGAAGGCAAACATGTCCTGAAGATAGTTAACCAGCCGGTTTCCGTATTCAAGCGCATTATCAGGCAGGTTCAGGCTTATGCTTCCGTTTTCCCTGTCAAAAATCACTGGTCCTTTCATTATCCGTCAGCCTCCGTATCCGGGCAAATCTTTATTATTCTAATCATCCAGCTCAAGCCGCGAAAACCTTTCGGAATCGCCTGCGGAAGGATGGTTTTCCGTTTCCGTTTTTATTTCTCCGCCGCCGATTCCCGCCACAGGCCTCTGCGGCGGTACGGGCATTCCGATCTTCTTTTCAGCCATTAAAATCCGCCTGTCGCCGTCTTTGAAAAACATTTTCCCGCCTTCAATTACAAGATATTCCAGTTCGGGAAAACTGTAAGTCCTTTTCAGATAGACCAGAAGCTCAAAAATGTCCTTGAAACCTTCCGTTTCAAGGTTTTTCTGTTCCGCGTTCCCCGAAGAAGCTGCGCCGCCTGTCAGGCTTAATACCAGCGCATCACGCACAACTTCATCCGGAAGCCCTTTTATTGCAGCCTTAAGCTGCTGTTTCTTCTGTTCCTCTTCTTTTATGCTCATATGTCTCCCCTGATTTCTGCAAGAAACCGGGCCGCTTCAATTTCACTGCCGAGTTCTTCAAGTCCCGGCCGGACTGTTCTTTTCCATTCGGGTATACCTGAGCAGAAACTGAATTTGACGTCATCAACATCAATGTCTTCCCAGTCCGGCAGGGCGAACCCGGTCCCGATAAATACGCAGTTCTTCATTTCGACTCCGGTCAGGGCGAACCCCTGAAAGGTGCAGTTGATGAAAATGCTGTCCGAAAATACCGAACCCTGAAACCCCGTAATTCCCCCCGAATCCTCAAACAGAAAATCGCACCCGGAAAAGGCGCATTTTTCCACAACGTTTTTTCCGGCCTCGACATTCAGAAACAGCATATCCGAAAGTGAACAGTTCCTGAAAGCCGTTCTCTGCATAAGCGAACGCTTGAAAGATCCGCCTGTGAAAGCGCAGCCCGAAAATCCGGAACGTAGAAGAATGCACGAATTGAAATTGACCGAATCCAGACTGCAGGCCCGGAAGGACGCGCCCTTCAGATTGGATTCCTCAAAAACCGAGTCCTCAAACCCGACCTTTGTGAAACCCGATCCGTCAAGGATGCTTCTGCGGCAGGACAGCCCTTTCATTTCCCTGTTTTCAAGAGACCAGTTCTCCAGGCTTATGTTATTAAGCTGAATATCATCAAGCGGTTTTCCCGATTCGAGATGCTGGTTAAGAATTGTCATTCCGTGCTGCCCGTATACCGGCATTTTGTTCTCCGATCTCCTCTATGTTTCTTCTTCGCCTTCAAAGAGTGTGAAAATATCAAAAGGATGTTCCTTCCCGCATTTAGGACATACCGTGGCCTGCTGCCTTGTTTTGATGCTGTCGATTTCCTCGCAGAGTATCTGAAGATAAATATAATCGGCTTCATACAGGTTCATTATGTCGTCTTCTGTTACCGGACTCACTTCGCCGATTCTGGTGACAAGTCTTCTAAGAAGCGAAATGTCCCTCATACGTGCATTAAAACGGACGCTGGACTCTTCCTGAGTTTCAAGTTCGTCCATTGCCGTCGAAGGCCGGATAAGGCCTTTCCTGTAGATTTTTCCGTTCGTTTCAAGCCCTACAGGCAGAGTGAATTCCTTTTCGCCGTTCATTTTTCCGCCTCACTGTCTTCAATATTGATATGCTGTTCGTCGCTTGCAGGGGTCTGATAGTACTCGCTTGTTTTCTCCCTGTTCAAAACGACTCCCAGAGCTTCTTCCAGATCTGCTGTAAGTTTCATGCAGTCGGACCCGGGAACTCCCTGTACATGCAGTTCAACTTCACCGTTCTCATTTATCGTGATTTCTATTTCTTCTTTTCTTGCCATATCCGCTCCTGGATCCTAACTCATCTCGATCTTTCTTGTCTTTTCGTTTCCGTCGTCTTCGTTGCCGGAAGTAGCCCGTCTTGCCCTGAGTTTGGCCCACTCCCGGATTGTGCTGATCTCTTCCTGCATGGTCTGCGAAAGAGGTATCATGCTTCCGGCCGATGCCTCAAGCGTTTTCTGGTCGATATCGCTGCCCCTGTCGAAAGCGTCATACAGCGAACTGATTACGATCTCTTCTATTTCTGAACCGGAATATCCGCGGGTAATGGACGCCAGTTTCCCTACATCGAATTTCTTCGAAGGTCTGTTTCTTTTATTCAGATGGATCGTGAATATTTCTTCCCTCTCCTCTTTTGTGGGGAGGTCTATATAGAATATTTCGTCAAAACGGCCTTTTCGCAAAAGCTCCGGCGGAAGCTGCGAAATATTGTTCGATGTCGCCACGACAAATACAGCGCTTGTTTTTTCCTGGAGCCATGTCAGAAAAGTCCCGAACACCCTGGCGGATGTTCCGCCGTCGGTCATTCCTGACGATCCCATGCCCGAAAAACCTTTTTCAAGCTCATCAAGCCAGAGGATGGACGGCGCAATAGATTCCGCCGTCATAATTGCCTTGCGCACGTTCTCTTCCGAACTTCCGACAAGGCTTGAAAAAACCTTTCCGACATCCAGACGCAAAAGGGGCATCTGCCACAGCGAGCTGATGGCCTTTGCCGTAAGCGACTTTCCGCAACCGGGAATACCGATCATCAGAACACCTTTCGGCTGAGGAAGTCCGAATTCCCTTGCTTCCCTGGTGAATGCCTTGCTTCTTTTGTTGAGCCATTCCTTAAGCTGGTCGAGTCCTCCGATCTCTTTCATATCCTCGTTGGCGGCATAATATTCAAGAACGCCCGACTTGCGTATGATCTGTTCTTTTTCGGACAGAATAACGGGTATATCGAAGTCGCCGGTCTGCACAAGGCTTTTGGCAAAAACGTTTTCGGCTTCCTCGGCCGTAAGGCCCAGGGCCGCGTCGATTACTTTTTCCCTGATGGAGCTGTCCTTGGCTATGTCCTTATTCTTTCCGACGGATTTCACTATCCCGTCGATAATCCTGCCAAGGTCTTCGCGCCCGGGAAGCCGGAAATCTATAACCGCCATTTCCTTGTCGGTTTCGGGCGGGATTTTCATTATCGGTGAAAGCAGCAGCGCGTTTTTCATGGTCGTTTTAAGTTCCTTGTTAACATCGCGCAGCTTTCTTACTACAACAGGATCATTAAGATAGGGATGAAAATCCTTGAGTACATAAAGACCGTTGTTTTTTGATTCCATCAGATAATCAAGCATTTTTATCGGTTCGCGAAGGTCCGCGATGCAGGTCCCGTCATCGCATTCCAGTCCCTTTGTGATCGACCAGACGAAATAACGTTTTTGTCTTTCCGAGGAGATAATTTTCACGGTATCGATGACCCGTTGTTCCTCGCTTGAGATAATATAAATAAGCGGATACCGCGCTCTTACAAGTATTTCAATTCTTTTTTTGCTATCCAGTTCATCCATTAAAACAAATCCTTTTCTTATCAGAATCCGGTAGTGATTACAGTACCGTCTTCCATTATATGTATTTCCGAATCCAGCGGCACGGGTCCGTCAGGAGCAAAATACTGTCCGACGGCTTTGCCTTTTTTCATTTTCAGGATCCTCTGGTTTCCCGATCCTGCCCAGGGATGAAGCGACGGATTGTCCATTTTATAAGGTCCGTCGATCAGGATATCAGCAAGTTTCAACAGGGCTTCGATATTCAGGCTTCCGCTTTCCTGCAGTTCCTCAAGCCTGTATCCGGTATACACAAGAATGTCCCTGTCCCTGGCCTTTATTTCGGCCGCAAGTTCGGCGAATGCTCCTGCCTGCAGGAAAGGTTCTCCTCCCGAAAACGTTACCCCTTCAATAATCCCGAAAGGAATCATCGAAAGCACCTTCTCTATGCTGTATTCTTTGCCGGCTGCCGGGTCCAGGCTTCCGGGATTAAAACAGCCGGGACATCCTCTCAGACAGCCCTGTACCCAGACAACCGATCTGATACCGGGCCCGTTTGCCGAAGATTCCTTTAAAAACCCGTATAGCCTCAAATTCGCCATAATAATCCCTGAATTATCCTAAAATGAATTCCTCATTACTGAAAAATACGTAGTATATCCTGTGGAAGCATGAAGCACATGTCTTGCCTCTTCCACAATATAATCACCGGAAAATTTTCCGCCTACTTCCTTAAGAGTTACCAGTACCCCGGCTTTTATCAGAAAATTTCCTCCGCAGGCCCCTGATCCTTTCATGAAATTGAATGAATTGGCATTAAGAACGTCCAGGGCAAGCTGTTCCGCTTCGCTCTGGTCAAGGACTTTCGCATCGGTAATGGACACTGCCGCCCCGCCGAAATTCGAATCCACGGAATCTCCGCCGAGTGTTGAGCCTCCAACCGGAGAAACGTCGCCGAAAGCCTTCATTCCCGTAAAACTTTCGCCCTTGTCGTTGTCCCAGCCGGTAACACTTACTTCCGTAATGATGTTGCTTGTATCTAGCGATGCCGAAAAATCCTTCAGGGTTTTTCCCCATTCCAGGATTATCTCTTCGGAGTCTTCCTCGTTTTCTTTCTTGAAATAGAGGTTCTTTTCATGGGCCCATAATTTGCAGCCGTAGCGCATTGCTGCGCCCAGAATAAATTCATGGTCGGTGATGTCCTTCTGGATCATGAACAGCTTATCGCCGCCGATATCATCTATTTCAAGAGACAGCCCGTTTTCGGAAGCTATCTCGTCAAATATATCGGTATCGGTGGTTTCCGAGAATATTCTGTGTTTCTTCACCCTGCGCAGGCGGTGGATCGTATTCAGGCATTTGACAACGGTTGTGGTTCCGGCACCCTTTCTGAACTGCACATCCATTCCCGTTATTTCGCCGTTGAATACTTCGTCAATATCATCTTTATACCCCAGATGGACTGATACGGCCACTCCTTCCTCGAAAGCCGAATCGTCCATCCACATTTTCTCAGTATCACTTAAAATGATACTGCAGCTTGAAGGCACGTTCAGGCGGTCGTTTATTATGATCTGCTTTACCGCCCCCTCCTGCTCAACTGAAAGTCTCGTTCCATCAAGATATACAATAAATGTTGGGTCTGAACTGTTGGCACCCATAATTTTCCCCTTTTTTTTTTAATTAATAGAGAGGCGGAAGCTTGACTACCGTACCCGGCTTTACATGCATCGGGTCATCTATGTCATTTGCATCAGCAATCTCACGCCACTTCCCGGGATCGTTGTATTCACGGGCCGACATTGAAGAAAGCGTGTCTCCTTCCCTCATTACCATCATTTTCGTATGGTCGGACGAATTGAGAGGTTTGTCTTCCCTCTGTTCTGCCGCAGTAGCGTATTCCTTGAACATTACCTTTAAAATAGCCCTTAACGGAGTCCCGTCGTCCATGAACATGGTAAATCTCTGTACAAGGTCTTCAAGAACGCATCTGAAGCTTAATGAACCCCAGGTAAAAAGCAGGATGGGAGGCATGTGGGTATCTGAATTGATAAGCATAAGTTCTTCTATTTTATCAGTCATATCCCGGACATCTTTTTTCTCTTCGGAAGTGTCAAAAAAGAGTTCCATCGAAAGCCTTTTACGTTCACCTACCGTAAATTCAACCGGTGGATGGTCATATGTATTTACGACCTGTTCTTTCCACGGGGTCCTTTTCTCAATTACATATTCCTTTGGATTGAACAGAACTTCAATTTCCTCATCGGTATCAAGATTTTTTATGGTTGCTTTTGTTAATGCCATATCTCTACCTTCCCTTTATTTATTACTGCAATTTTAGTTCTTCTATTGCTATTTCTATTTTCTCAACCGCACATCCGTTCATATTGGAAGCAAGAGTCGGCCCGACCCAGCGGCAGGGAATCGCTCTGAAAAAATCCCACCGCTTTACTTCTTCATCTGCAGAATTGCGCAAAATAATTGACCCGTCTTTCCTTTCGACCTTGTCTTCGGACAATGTTTCGCAGTACCAGTCGAACAGATCGTTGTTTTCAGTTATCCCGTTTTCAAGGACAATATTGGGATATCTTGTACGGCCGAAAAACTTGTGCGTACCCGAATTAAATCCGCCCTCCTCGACTTCATAGATATAAGTTTCCGCTTCAAGACCTTCGCATCTGGAGAATTTCCCGCACTCAATCCCGTTCAGCTCTACAACAAAAAAGCTGGATAGAAGGGATTCAACCCTGTCATCACCCATTTTAAGCCTCCTCTATTATAACATTAGCATCATCTTTGACTGCATTTAATGTCACTACTATATATTCCGCAGGTTTTGAAATACACAAACCCACCATGGTTGTTATTATCCCTGCTTCTATGTTTTCAGGCGGATTCAGCTCATCATCGCATCTGATAAAGAAAGCCTCTTCCGCGTTTTTTCCATTAAGATAACCTTTGCGCCACATGTCAAGCAGAAAAGCCGTTACATGCCTTACTATCCTCTTTCTCAGTGATTTGTCGTTCGGTTCAAAAACCGCCCAGCCCATTCCGTTCTGTATGGCTTTTGACAATACCGAAAACGTCCGGCGCACGTTAATATAACGCCATTCCGGGTCGGAAGACAAAGTCCTTGCTCCCCATATTTTTATTCCTTTGCCCGGAATCCTTTTCATGCCGTTGATTCCGGCGGCATACATGGTCTGAAATACCTCTTCGTCCACTTTATGCCTGATTCCTACGGCCCCCGGTATAAGTATGCCGGCAGGGGCCCTGAAATGTCCCGTTTCTGCATCGCATTTGGCTATTGTTCCGGCCACGGCCCCGCTGGGCGGTATGAATATGGTCGCGCAGCCGTTACCAACCTTGGGATCAAGAATTTCAATCTGCGGGAAATACAGCGCCGCATGCGAACTGTCATATTTTTTTACAACAGGAAGAAGATCAAGGGGATCTTCGACTTCAGGACCATCCAGAATCGCCATTCTGTTCCCCATTTTTTCCGCCTGGGCAATCATGGCGATACGCACCGCATGTGCGTAATCTTCCGCCTTTTGTCTGTCATTCGGGTAAATCTGCGGCAGAAGATGAAGATCGGGAACACAAATAAACGAAACTTCCGGAAAACCTTCGAAAACCCCGATTCCCCGGTAATCTCCGGGACCTTTGTAATGGCCGATAAAATCTCCGGCGGAAAGTTCAAGAATCCCGTCTCTTCCCATGTTGAACTGGGCCATATTGTTTTCAGCCGGAAACCAGACTTCCGTATCAACTTTTTCAATTTCAATATCAACTATCTTTGATTTGGAAAGCATATCGGGAAAATAACGTCTGTCCGCCTCTCTTGTGCTCAGGTAAAGATAATCTTCGGTCCTGTTTCCATCGGAAATACTGACATTGAGTCTTATCTGCTGGACAATGGGTTCTTCGCCCGCATCGATCTCGGCTGAGTGTTCGGCGTTAAGCGGGACGGAGACTGCTCCGCTTTTGACGGCATTTTCACTGACGCTGAGCAGCGTTTTTT
>CAZKOK010000129.1:0-9019 GCA_964554355.1 uncultured Spirochaetia bacterium
TTTGTCAGCATACCTTTCCTCGTAAACATCGCAGAAATCGCTGAAATGTTTTTCGAAAATAGTGTGCAGGATATTCCCGCCGCGGGGAAGATAGCTTCGGGATTTTGATATAGGACTTGCTGAAACTGAAGTAGACACATTACTATATACATAAGAATGTGTGTCGGTGCTTCAGGATTTGCTGTGATTAAGGACAGATACAGAGAGAAAGATTAACAAATGTCCTGGTATTTACGTGTAATAGATACCTTAGTGTCTATTACAAATGTCTTCATCTGGTTGTCTGTTTTGCCGTTTTGCATGTGGTGTCCTCTCTGATTAATAGTATAGCAGTTTTGGGGGGAAGGTGCATGAGGATTTTATAGATATTTAAAAACAAAATATTCTCTGACTCTTTTAGTGGCTTTAAAAGGCTAACTTTTTATTTTTCATACTCAATTATCTTTTTGACACATTCTGCGTCCTGCTCAGTAAGAATATTAATATTATTCTTTACTGTACTGTCAGGCAAATACCAGGAAAATCGTGAAAAGTATGTTTTTAATGATGCTGATGAAAAAATGTATGCATTTTTCGCATAAAATGTATTCATCAGAATCCTTAAATTATCTTCTTATTGTTTTTTCAGAAATTCATCTGAAAAATTGGTATTATTAAATCGACAGAATATTCAGCATTCTTGAAAACGAAATTCCCGAAAGGAATAAATAAATATGGATGATTACTCAATTGTCAGAGATGATGCCGAAAGCCAGAAAGACAACTGGCCGTCCAGATATTTCCACGGGAAAAGAGCAGATGCCTTTATTGTCCTGTCGCTTGTGGAACGCAGCCGGAACATCATCAATTTGAAAAAGACGAAGGCTCCGTTTATAGTATTCGGCGAAGACTGCAGCGAAATCGGCATACCTTCGGTAATAAGCGATAATGTTCAGAGGGCATATCTTGCCGTGAAACACCTGATCGACAGGGGGCACTGGAAAATAGCGATGATAAAAGGTCCTTCATCTTCCCGTGAGGCTGCCGACCGGGAAAAGGGATACAGGAAAGCTCTTCAGGAAGCAGATATTGAGATTTATCCGGAACTTGTTTACGAGGACGATTTCCTTTACCGCTCCGGAATCAGTGCGGTTGAAACATTTTGTCAGGGAAAACCAGGCCCGATGCTGTTTTTTCAAATTCCGATGTCGCGGCGTTTGGAGCAATCGATGAACTTAAGAGCAGGGGATATAAAATACCTGATGATATAGCTATTGCGGGTTATGACAATATAAGGCTGGCCCAGCACTATGATCCGCCGCTTACAACGATCAAGCAGGATCGGAAGGTCTGCGCCGAAGCTCTTATCAGAAATCTGCTGGAATTTATGCACAATGGAAAAGTTATCAATTCTGTCCTTCCGGCGGAGCTCGTAGTCAGAAACTCCAGCTGATGCAATATGCATGAATACATTCCTGGTTTTTAAACAGACTTCTCATTTACTCCTAACAGAATTCTAACAATTCAGGTTCAGATTAAATGAAATATGAATGGGTACTGCCGGTTTCAGCTGCGATTTTTCATGATCCGGTAAAATGCCCGGCCGGAATATTATTCCGGTAAGGAGAATTCAATATGGTCCATCGACAACACCTTCTGAACAGGATCAGTGATCTTAACAGGAATATTCTGAATATGGGAATTTATGTTGCGGATGCAATGAAAAAATCGGTGAAAGCACTTGTTGAAAACAATATTGATATGGCAAAGGAAGTAATAAAGGAAGATGACAGGATCAATTCCCTTGAATTGTCAATACAGGATGATCTGACAGTTCTGATTGCCACCGAACAGCCGGTAGCCTCGGATCTCCGGCATGTGATTACATCCATTAAGGTGATAACCCAGCTTGAAAGAATGGGTGATCATGCTGTTCATATAGCAAAGGAAACCCTTCGCCTGGGAAATACCGAATATATCAAACCCCTTATTGATATTCCGAAAATGTCTGAAATCGGTCTGAAGATGCTTCAGCTGGCACTTGATGCTTTTGCCGGTCAGAATGTAAAAAAAGCAAGAGAAGCGGCAGCAATGGATGATCAGGTTGACAGTCTGCGCAGTCAGGTGAACAGGGAGCTTCTGACCTACATGATGGAAGACATCAAAAACCTGAAACAGATAAACTCATTCATGTTTATTGCCAGGTTCCTGGAAAGATTTGCAGACCACGTTACCAATATATGCGAATGGATAGTTTATGATTCAAATGGAGAACATGTTGAACTGAACCTGTAAATTCGGACATAATAGCATTATGCGGAGTGAACATGACAGATAAGAAAATTCTTGTAGTAGAAGATGAGAAAGATATCAGGGACCTTCTGAAATTCAACCTGGAACAGAAAGGATTTTCTGTTGATACTGCCGGAACCGGCGAAGAAGCGATAGTCCTGGTACAGAAAAACAAACCCGATCTGATTGTGCTTGATATAATGCTTCCCGGAATTGACGGTCTGGAAGTGTGCAGGACGCTTTCTGTAAATGAAATCCCGATTATAATGGTTACCGCAAAGAGTGAAGATTCGGATATTATCCTCGGACTTGAGATGGGTGCCGATGACTACGTAACAAAACCGTTCAGTCCGCGTGTACTTGTTGCACGCGTGCAGGCTGCCTTAAGACGGAAACAGAAACAGCAGGCAGCAGACACTCAGAAAGCAGTCCTCGAACACCAGGGAGTGGAAATAGATACCAGAAAATTCCATGTCAGGGTAGACGGGGAAGCTGTTGAGCTGACAGTAACTGAATATTCAATACTCGAGTTTTTTATAAAAAACCCCGGGTGGGTGTTTTCCAGGGGGCAGATTATCCAGGCTGTAAAAGGGTCCGATTATCCGGTAACCGAGAGATCGGTTGATGTTCAGATTCTCGGACTCCGGAAGAAACTCGGAAAAAAATCTGATATTATCGAGACTGTCCGCGGGATCGGCTACAGAATGACAGAATAATGTCCGGAATCAGGACCAGGCAGATTTAAAATGAAAAAAGGCAGAAAACTTAGAATACTTTTATATCCCAGGATTGCACTGCTTATATTCGGGGTATTAATACTCTGCTTTATTTTCATCCTGAATATTTCCAGAAAATACCTGCTGGACCAGGGAGTTTCCCACCTGAAGGAAACGACGGTGCTTATTGCCAACTATTTCAGAATTTTTAAAATTGATCCCGCCGGTGAAAATCATACGGAAATAAATAATCAGATTAATCTTCTGACTGAAAATTCCGCCACAAGGATAACCGTTATTCTTCCTGACGGAAAAGTCGTGTCCGACAGTGAAGAAAATCCGGAAATTATGGAAAACCATAAAAGAAGGCCGGAAATAGCAAAAGCGATAAACGGATCAGCCAAATCAATAGTCAGGTTTTCAAATACATTGAAAATCGATATGCTTTATCTTGCATCCCCGTACATCGGAGAAGACGGTGAGATTGAAGCTGTGATCCGCGTTGCAACGCCGTTTAACCAGTTCAGGAGTATTTTTTCACTTATATTTTTCTATCTGCTTGCTGGAAGTTTTTTCATAGTGTCATTTTCAATCCTCCTGATAATTTATATAGACAGAAGAATAGAAAGACCCTTAAAAACACTTTCAGACCTTTCTCTTGAATATGCCGAACTCCATTTTGAAAATCTGGTTGAAGTAAATTCACCTTCAATTGAAATCCAGGGACTCTCGTATTCAATGAGGAGTATGGCTTCCCAGCTCAAAAAACAGTTTTCGGAAATCAGGGCGCAGGCGGATGAACTGCAGGCAGTGCTTGACTGCATGGAAAACTCGGTTATAGTGCTTAACGATGAAGGCAAGGTGATCAAGGTAAATCCTTCCGCGATCAGGCTGTTCAAGGTCCGGGATGAAAGCGAGCTCCTCGGGAAATACTATCTGCAGTTTCTGATTGACAGGGACCTTTTTACCAGTCTGGAAAAACTTATTCGGGAAAAGGAACTGAAAATCCCCTATACATCCGATCCTGTAACGGTCAATTATGATGAACGCAGTTATCATGTTTATATTTCAGTAGTCAGGCTGGTCCCTCAGCGTACAATACTTCTGATGTTCCATGACATAAGTGAAATTCTACACCTGGAGAATGTACGCAGGGATTTTGTGGCGAACGTATCACATGAACTGAAAACGCCGGTAACTTCCATCAAGGGATATGCGGAAACGCTGATTTACGGCGACATGAAAAAAGATGAAGAACAGTATATGAAATTCCTTAATGTCATCTACAGCCAGGCGGACAGGCTTCATGCTATAATTGAAGATCTGCTGACACTTTCCAAGCTTGAACATAATAAACCCGAGCCCGAAGACTTCCACGAACTCAGCCTGTCCCCAATAATAAAAAGCGCGGCTGCATCCTGCCTTGACAAGCCTGTTTTTAAAAACCGCAAAATTGAAATGGACCTTGGATGTGACGAAACCGTGCTTGGAAATCCGATCCTGCTTGAACAGGCTTTTATTAATATAATTGATAACGGCCTGAAATATTCGGACCCGTCAACAGGAATGAAAATAAATACGGCCTGCAAAGACGGAAAAATAATTGTCAGAATAACTGACTACGGATACGGGATTCCCCAGGAAATGCTGAACAGGATATTTGAAAGATTTTTCCGTGTTGACAAGGGACGCAGCCGTGAGAAAGGCGGGACAGGTCTTGGGCTTTCGATTGTAAAGCATATTATACTGCAGCATGAAGGATCAGTTGACGTCGAGAGTAAAGAAGGAAAAGGATCGGTATTTGTAATTTCCCTGCCGGTTATGAAATTTTGAAGCATCATCCAGGCTGAAGAACTCCATTTTCTTCCGTTTCATTTTGTCGAAAATGACTTTTGTTCACCGGTATTTTACCTGATCCCATATCATATTCCTTGTAAATTAAAGAAAACTCAGCCGAATTTTCCGGAAATATAATCTTCAGTACACTTGTCCTGCGGTGTGAAAAATATGTCTTTGGTGATCCCGAATTCAACCATATCCCCGGTCAGGAAAAAAGCTGTCTTGTCGGATATCCGGCCGGCCTGCTGCATGTTGTGGGTCACTATAATAATTGTGTACTTGTTCTTAAGATGGTATGCCAGGTCTTCGATTTTTCCGGTGGAGATTGGATCCAGTGCTGATGTCGGTTCATCCATCAGGATTACATCCGGTTCAACAGCCAAAGTCCTGGCTATGCACAGCCGCTGCTGCTGTCCTCCGGAGAGTCCCAGGGCCGGTTTATCCAGCCTGTCTCTGACTTCTTCCCAGAGAGCAGCCTGATTAAGGCTGTTTTCCACGATTTCCTCCAGTTTTGCCTTGCTTTTTGTACCGTGAATACGGGGACCGTAGGCGATATTATCAAATATCGACATCGGAAACGGGTTCGGTTTCTGGAATACCATCCCGATTCGTTTGCGCAGATGAATTACATCGTATTCCTGGTAGATATCATGTCCTTCGTAAGTGATTTTTCCGGTTATTGTTACGCTGCTTATCAGGTCATTCATCCTGTTAAGCGTGCGCAGGAAAGTTGATTTTCCGCATCCTGAAGGACCGATTAATGCTGTAATTTCATTTTTCATGATATCCATATCAATTGATTTAAGGGCCTGAAAATCTCCGTAAAAAAGGTCCAGGTCCTTTATTGCAAATTTCTTGTCCATTTAAAGCTCCTTTAATATTTGCCGGCTGTATTGCTCATTTTTTTAACCAGTCGGGTTGTTATGAAATTTATAATAAGGACTATTAGAATCAGAATCGCTGCAGTTGCAAACGCCCTGTCTTTGGATATCCCTTCACTGAAAATGTAGTAAAGGTGAACGGACATTGAAGGTGCAGGTGTAAATAAACCGACCAGGTCGCCGCTTGTTCCCATCGTATACATCAGGGCGGCTGTTTCCCCGATGGCCCTGCCCATACCCAGGATGATTCCGTTCAGGATACCGGGGGCTGCTGCCGGAATGACTACCTTGATGATGGTCTGCCACTTGGTGGCCCCGAGAGCCAGTGATCCCTCCCTGTATGCCTGAGGGACGGCTTTCAGCGCTTCTTCCGAAGTTCTGATTATGGTGGGAAGAATCATCATTGTCATAGTCAGTGAACCGGATAAAAGTCCCATTCTGAATTTTAAAAGCTGAACGAAAACCAGGTAGCCGAATAATCCGAAGATAATCGACGGTATTGCGTTCAGGGCGTCCGTTCCCATCCTGAGCATATAAACAAGCCTCGTCTCCCCGGCATATTCGATAAAATAAACAGCTGCCATTATCCCCAGCGGAGCAGCCATAATCAGGGTCAGCATGATCAGAAGCAGTGTATTTATTATGATGTCCCTGATTCCCCCGGCCGCTCCGGCCTTGCGTCTTGATTCTGCTAAAAATGACAAGGTCAGATTTATTCCGGATTCGATACGTTTAACGGGAACGGGTTCCAGTTCATTCCTTGTCATGGCGCTGAATGTGCACAGGCCGAAGGCCCCGGTTGTATTTTTGATTATCCTGAAATATTTTTCGTCGGAATCAGCAAACAGCGCGTCCGCGGGCGGCACAAAATCTCCCCCGAAAAACTCCCTGATAAACCGGGCAGATGAACTTTCGGGGTCACTGCTGAATACGGGAACAATCGGCTGATCCGGACCTCCGACCTCCTGCCAGTTGATGTATTCACCGGAGAAAATTCCCTTTACTTCAGTATCTTTTATAAAATTCAGCCTGCGCCCGACTGATATGGTTTGTCCGTCTTCATTGACGACATCTTTTTTGATCAGTGCGGTAACCATCGGATTTGCTCCGACGACAAGTCTTCTCAAGCCGATAATTTTCACATTATCCAGGGAAAGGTCTGTCGAGGCATTGATATAGCCGAAAGCTCCTGGAATCGATTCGATGCTCCTTATCATCTGTTCTTCCGAATCAACGAACTCGGCATATTCGCTTATCCGGTCTCCGGGGGCAAGAAAAGAATCAACAGCATCAGAATATATGCCCTGCGGGTTTCTGTAGGTGAAAAGAACAAGCTCCAGATCCTGTCCGGAATAATTTCCCCATTCATATTCGTCTCCGTTGAAAACCTTGTTCAGGAGGGTTACATCAATTTCCGAAACTTTTATTTTTTTGTTTATGACAAGATAGATATAAGCATTATTTTCAGGATTAACCAGGATTTCCCTTTTACTGAAGTTTGTAACATCATAAGTGACCTTGTTCCTGTACCATACACCTCTGAAAATTACATATCCGACGATAAACACAAGGATCAGCATTGTATGAACGACAGCAGACCAGAGCAGACTTTTAAACATTTTGTCTTTTCTGTGATTCCTGACAGTCTGCGGAGATATATACACGCCTTTTCTTTTGTATGTTTTCACAGTTTCCTGAGGTTCGCCCATATTTAAAATTCCTTCAGATATTTCGATTTCCGCAGTATCAGCTGCACCATTATATTGTTCGCAAGTATAAAAATGAAAAGCGCAATTCCTGTTGTAAACAGGGCCGTCATATGGTCTCCGTCGGCGTATGACATGTCTGTTACGATATTCATTGTCAGGGTCCTGACGCTGTCGGTAAGCCCCCTGTTCAGATTGGATGCATTACCCCCGACCATAAGAACGGCCATTGTTTCTCCTATGGCCCTTCCCATTCCCAGTACAACACCGGCAATGATGCCTGAGCGTGCCGCGGGAAGCAGGACCATGATTATCGACTGTGATTTTGTGGACCCGAGGGCCAGAGATCCTTCCCTGTATTCATTCGGCACGGCCTGGATGGAAACCTGGGTAATTGATATGATTGTCGGGAGCGTCATTATGCCGAGTACTATCGAGGCTGTCAGCAGGCTGAAACCTGAACCGCCGAATACAGTCCTGACGAATGGCGCGATTATTACAACGCCGAAAATTCCGTATATAACCGAGGGGATGGAAGCAAGCAGCTGAACAACGCTCTTCAGGACAGATGCAGTTTTTCCCCTGGCCATTTCCGAAAGAAAAACACCGCCGAGGACCCCGATCGGAACGGAAAACAACAGGGCGAGAAGTGTAACCGATATGGAGCCGAGTATAAACGAGGCAATCCCGTACGACGGTTCAGGACTTGTCGGAAACCACTTCGTGGAAAAGAAAAACTTCCAGACGCTTGTGACATTAAAAAGCAGCAGGCCTTCCAGGAATATGAAAAAAATAATAAAAATAACGCTGACGGCAGCAGCCGATGCGCTTACAAGCAGCAAAGTCTGAATGGCTTTTTCCCTGTTCCGCCTTTTTTTATCTGTTAATTGCAAATGAGAATCCACTGGAAACTCCTTATAAGATATTAACCATTAACGATTCTAAACATGGAATAAACAGCTTTGAATTAGGAATCTGTCAGGATTCTGTTAGGAAAAAAAATCCCGCCTGAGGGGCGGGATCTGATTTTCCGGATGTTTGCGATTTTAAAGAGGATAATATCCGACATCAGTAACAGCTTTTTTGCCCTCACGGGAAGTCAGCAGCCAGTTGATGAAATATTCTTCAAGAGAGCCAGGCGAAGGAGCTTCTTTCATTACCATGAACAGATATCTTGAATAGGGATATTCAAAACTCTTGATTGTTTTTTCTGTTTCCTCGATTCCGTCAACGGTAATTACCCTTGCATCACCGATTTCCGAAATAAATCCGGCACCGATATAGCCGATTGCATTGGGAGTAGTGGAAAGTTTTGATGCGAGGTCGCCGTTTGAAACAACAACTATCATACCTTCGCGGAACTCTTCATTTTCAGCCTTGACTGTGAAAGTTTCCCATGTATCATAAGTTCCGGAAGCTTCATCACGGCTCAGAACGACTATTTCCGCATCAGGACCGCCGAGTTCTTTCCAGTTCGTGATTTTACCGGTATAGATATCGGTAATCTGTTCCCTGGAAAGATCGTCAACAGGTACATTTGAGCTGACAACCGTTGCAATACCGTCGATGGCAATTTTGATCGGATAAACACCTGCATCAGTGTTTT
>CAZKOK010000130.1:0-8961 GCA_964554355.1 uncultured Spirochaetia bacterium
CCGCATTTCCTTTTCATTCCTGCAGCCGGAAAAGCTGTAATTGAACCTGATTTTCTGCGTTTCAGGTTTTTCCTGGTATAACCTGACCAGATTTTTCATATGTATGAGTTCATACTTCATGAACACTTCAGGATCAAGGATTCTTTTTACTTCTTCCGGGATTTCTCTTGATTTAAGCAGGCATGGAAGACATAAAAAATCAGGAAGGAATTCCCGGAGCTGCCCGCTGAAGTCAGCTGCTATTGTAAACATTTTTACGCCGGGCCCCCCTCCCCGCAGGCTCATCTCCTGATAATCCGCATAAAGCACAAGAAACGGATGCCCGTCATCATCATGGTTTATTTCAAGACCTTCAATTTTATACTCATCAAAAATTCCATTCACCTCAAACAGCTTCTCCAGATTTTTCAGTTTTGATTTGTTTACAACCCTGATATAACTTTGCAGATAATTCATATTATGCTCCTTTTATAAATTTTAAAAAACGTATAAAAGGAATAACTGGTAAAATCCAGCTGGCGCTTCAGAAAATAACTGTTTTTTTGAATTTATTACTGCCCGAGAATTTTAATTATACTGTCTTTCAGGTTTTCAGGTTTCCGGCCAAGGAGATTCTCCAGATCCTCTGATTCAATATCGAGCGTCCCGTCCCTGATCCCGGTATCCAGTTTTACAGCAAAATCAGCTGTCTGTTCGGGCAGGCCGGATTTGAGAAGAGACTGTATATGTTCTTCCGGGCTTACTGGTTTGTAAATAACTGCATGCCCGAGGATTTCCGACAGAATTTCCGCAAGCTTATGAAAATTCCATGGTTCGCCGGTAAGTTCATAAATCCTGC
The DNA here is from genome assembly GCA_964554355.1 of uncultured Spirochaetia bacterium. Taxonomy (GTDB): domain Bacteria; phylum Spirochaetota; class Spirochaetia; order CAZKOK01; family CAZKOK01; genus CAZKOK01. The sequence continues at coordinate 839 of CAZKOK010000130.1, forward strand.
CTTCATGACCGAATTCAACAAGAACCCTGGCAGCTGCCTCGGCGTAATCATTTCTTGGTGCTGAGGCGACACGGCCGTCACCTGTTGCAGCCTGTATCACTCCCGAAGCTTTGGCGAGTATTATCTGTTCGCGGAAATTGCCGGTATACCAGTTGTTTCTGAGAATTATAAAGGGAATCCCTGACGATTTTATTGTATATTCGGTAGCCTTATGTTCTTCTGCCTGTATGTTTGATGAGCTGTCGGCTCTGGTTATGCTTGTATAAACCAGAAGCTTTACCTGCATCTTTTACGCTGCGATAATGACATTATTGTGCTGCCTGATTCTTTGTCCTGTTTCACTTCCGGAAATCAACATAAGGCGGTCAACACCCTTCAATGCTTCTTCAAGGGCCGCAGGATTTGTGTAATCTGCTGTTTTTTTCACCAGTCCTTTAGCAGCCAGAGAAGCCGCTTTTTCCAGACTGCGGCAAATCGCTGTAATCGATCCGGCGGGAACATTCAAAGCCAAAAGATGCTTTATTATCAAATTCCCCAAAGCTCCTGTCGATCCTGTTACTGCATATTTCATAAAGACTCCATGAGTATAATATAATGATATTAAAGGATTACGGGCAATTCAAGGCAAAACATCTTGTCATAACCGGCAGCTCTTTTAATAGGTTTTAAATATCAGAGATTGATGATAATCTGATTAAATGAAAAATATAATAGAAAAAATAAGACAGAAGGCTGAATCAACAGCTTATTCCGGAGTAATTTCCATATTCAGAAACGGAATTACTCTCTTTTCGGAAGCATTCGGATACCGGAACATCGCTGAGAAACTTCCCAATAATACTGAAACCAGATTTGGAATTGCATCGGGAACAAAACTTTTTACTGCACTTGGAATCGGAGTATTAATCGAACAGAAAAAAATCTGTCTTGATACAAAAATGGAAGAAACAGCGCCTGAGTTCTGTACTTTCATTGACGGAAAAGCGACTGTTGAACAGCTGCTTTGTCATACATCAGGAATTTATGACTATTATGACGAGGAAATCTTCGATGATTCGGATAATTTCTTTGTTGAAATCCCATGGTACAGACTTGAGACACCTTCCGATTATCTGCCTCTTTTCAAGGGTAAGATACCGAAATTCAGTCCGGGAGAGCGCTTCTCATATTCAAACGGCGGATATGTATTTCTTGGAGTACTGATAGAAAAACTTTCAGACCGTAAATACAGGGAATTTATAGACGAATATGTTCTTAAGCCAGCCGGAATGAATAATTCCGGCTTTTTCGCAGCGAACAGTCTGCCGTCAAATACTGCTGCAGGCTACACAAGTGACAGAGTAACAAGCAATATCTTCATTCTGCCTGTCCGCGGCGGCGGGGACGGAGGTATGTATACAACAACGGATGATCTCTGCTCATTCTGGGACAGTTTTTTTGGATATAAAATTCTTTCAGAAAAACTGACCCGCGAGTTTCTTAAAACCAGAACAGCGGCCAATCAATGGGACAGTTACGGCCTTGGTATCTGCAAACATCCGGATGATTCAGTGTTTCATATCGTGGGCGGCGACGCCGGTGTGGGATTTGATTCAAGGTATCTGCCGGGTGAAGGAATCCTGATTAACCTTCTTTCCAATATAACAGACGGGGAAAATGAAATGCGGTCGTTTGTTTTTGAGATTCTTGATGAAATAAAGGATATGAAAACGTAAAGATCCAGACTATGCCCGTGCATAAATATCCATATCGGACTCGACAGTATTTTCATCTTTCAGGTCGTTTATGAAACTCCGGACTTTTCGAAGTGTATCGATTGATTCATCCTCAATTTCCATAAAAACTTCGGCATATTCAGCCAGCAGTTTCACTGCATCAGGTATGTTTCCTCTTTTTATCCAGACATTATCTCCAAGAGCCTTCTGAATACTCCTCATTGCCTCCCGCAGGCAATAAAGCATGATGCCTGCAAAATCAGTAGTGGCTGCATCAACACAGGTCTGATGATGGATGCTGAACTTGAAAATCCTGAGTTTGTCCCAGGCATTCAGCCTGTATACTATTCGTGAAATATGTTCCCTGATCTTGTCGGGATCCGTCCTGAAATCAGCGGAATGATGTTCAAGATGGAGTATACCGGTTTTTGCATGAATAAAATAATCTGTAAAATTCTCATATTCCATTCCGCGGATATCATTTACCGCAGAAAAATGGAAATTTGTAATGATGGATGAATACTGCTTAAGCAGATATATGTTTCTGTAAATTTCCATGACAATGATCAGAAGATCATCATTGATTTCTTCACCTGCCGAAAAATCCTTTTTCCCGCTGATAATTCCGCAGAATTTCCTGACAATTCCTATTGAATTCTTTACCTTCGACAAGTTGCCCCTGATTTCAGAAATCATCGGTTTTCTCCTTTCTTACATTAACAGATACTCTTTTAAATTCCCCGGCCGCAGGCCCTTCTTTCTCCGGCCGGACATTATATTTTCTTAAATTTATGACACTGAAATCAATCTGACATCACCCAAAAGATGTAGCCGCCGGGAAATATCCGGGGTTTTTTACAGGAATATCTTGAAATTATTGTTGAATTCGTAAATAAATCTTCATATTCTTGAATAGAAGGACAAAAAGTTATAAATCTATGAATATTTTATCAATCCTTTCGGCAGTTTCATGTTCTCTCTACTTTTTAATGGGTTTTTATATCTATATAATCAATCGAAAGTCGGTCACCAATATCCTGTATGCAGCCGCCTGCCTGTTATTATCTGTCTGGTCTTTCGCTGCAATTAATTACCATTCAGCACAGGACAGCTCAGCTTATCTGTTATGGTATAAAATCAGCGGATTCGGATTTTTCTATTTTATTGCAGTCATACTCCATTTTTTTATAAGATTCACCGGGAAAACACCCCGGCTGCCTTTTTTGATATTGCTTTACATTCCGGGTACTCTGCTATATGTCCTGAAATTATTAAATTACCACATTATCGCTGATCTTGAACTTTCCGGAAGATACTGGCTGGTAACCTATAATTTAAAATCGCCGGAAGCTGTACTGCTTCTCATATATATGTTCTCATACATTATTGCATGTATAGTTCTGGTTGCCAGATGGGGATTGAAGTCTGACAGTATAAAAAGCAGAAAACAGTCCAAAATAATCATAATTTCCATTTGTTTCAGCCTGACAGCTACAATTGTCGATTTCTTTATACTCAGACTTCTGCTTTCAATAAAGGGGGTAATATTCTTCGATTTCATCCCCCTGATCTGGCAGGCAGGAATAATGTACTCCATTATCCGCTACAAACTTCTTTCCATAACACCGGAATTCATCAGCAGGGAAATCCTTTCAAACATAGATGAAGGAGTCATCCTTCTTGATCAGAAAAACAATGTATCATCCGCAAACGACAAGGCAAGGGAATTACTAGGAACGGACAAGGTCACTCTGGATTACCTGAGGAAAGCAGTCTGCGACCCGGAAACTGTAATAAAAACTGTCAATGACCTGATTACAGGCGGACAGAAAACATTTTCCTACAGACTTAGTTTTTACAATAATAACGGAAAGATGGTCCTTACAGACGCCAGATTCTCTGTAATACGTGACGATTTCGGGGATTTTGCAGGAACACTGATAATTGCCAGAGAAGTTAAAGGACTCCGTCAGCTCCAGTCCGTACATAAGCTGACTGACAGGGAAACAGAAATAATCATACAACTGATCTCCGGACAGACAAATCAGGAGGTTGCCGAAAATCTCTATATTTCATTAAACACGACAAAGCGCCATATTGCCAATATTTATCACAAAATGGATATCATGAACAAAGTGCAGCTCTTTCATCTTGTGCAGGACTTTGAACTGATGCCTGCAAAATCATAGGAAAAAGAAACGATACCCCGGATGCCCGTAAAGCTTCCAATAAAAACTCTGTGCCCTCTGTGGTCCAAAATTCCTTAGACACTCATTATGATTAAATAACACCGATTGATACGTCTTCGCTTTTCCTGTACTATTTTTGCATGAAAACTTTGATATCATGGAATGTAAACGGGATAAGGGCGCTTGAGCAGAAGGGGCTTTACAGCTGGCTTCAGCAAAGCGGCGCTGATGTCGTATGCCTTCAGGAAACAAAAGCGCATCCCAATCAGCTTACGGAAAAATTCATTAATCAGGAAAACTATCATTCATACTGGGCTTCGGCGGAAAAAAAGGGATACTCCGGCGTCTGCATCTATTCAAAAGAAAAGCCGCTTGCCGTAACACAGCTTGGAATCGGGGTATTTGACTCCGAAGGACGGACCCTGATTGCGGAATACAAAAAATTCACCCTGATAAACTGCTATTTCCCGAACAGTCAGGACCAGGGGGCCAGACTCCGCTACAAAATCCGCTTTTGCGAGGCTGTCATGGTCAAGGCGCTTGAACTTGAATCAGAAGGTAAAAATGTGGTTATCTGCGGAGATTACAATATTGCGCATAAACCGATCGACCTTGCCCATCCGAAGGCAAATGAGAAAAATCCGGGCTATCTGCCTGAAGAACGGGAATGGATGGATAAATTCACAGAAACCGCCGGATTTACCGACACTTTCAGGTCTTTTACAAAAGAAGGCGGGCACTACAGCTGGTGGTCCTACAGAATGAATGCCAGGGCCAAGAATGTCGGCTGGAGAATTGATTATTTCTGTACAGGCCCGAAGTGGTCATTACCTGTAAAGTCAGCTGAAATTCTGAACGATGTAACGGGTTCGGACCACTGCCCTGTTTCTCTGGTATTGGGGTAGAAAAACATGAAGTTCATTAAAAAAAATGCAGGACATCTGGTGCTTCTGATATTTCTGGGGCTGGTTATTGGGACTCTCTCCTGGGAGCTTTTCGCAAAAATCCTTGAGTCATTTTCCATAAATGCCTCTCTCGCCATAGGACCTGTCGGTTTTGATATCAGTGTGCTGGTTTTCTATATAAAAATTAATCCCGGCTCTGTAATCGGAATAATCGCCGGAATCCTGTTGTTCCGGAGAATGAAATAATGGAACTGATAAGTCTTGCTTCGGCTTCGCCGCGCAGGGCTCAGCTTCTTGAGCAGCTCGGTCTGCCTTTCAGGACAGTCCTGCAGGATACAGAAGAGGTATTCAATCAGAAAAGCGCCGCTCACAATGCCGCAAGAATCGCCGAAGAAAAGATCAAAGCATGCCAGAACAGTCATCCTGATTCGCAATGGATTATCGGGGCCGACACTTTCATCTGTTTCAAAGGGAAAATGACAGGAAAGCCTGCAGACAGGGAGGAAGCCCGGTCAATGATTGCAGGCTTTTCAGGTAAAACCCATAAAGTAATTACGGGAGTGTCTGTTTATTCCGCAAAATCCAGCAAAACCCTGTGCAGCTGCGCATCAACCTCTGTTATCTTCAGAAAACTCGGCAGGGATGAAATTGAATGGTATCTCGACAGCGGGGAATGGCAGGGCGCCGCCGGCAGTTACAGAATTCAGGAAAAAGGGGCTGTTCTCGTCAGAAAAATAATCGGCTCGTATTCAAATGTAATGGGCTTGCCTATTCAGCTTATTTATGTCATGTTAAGAGAGCTCGGTTACGGGTTTACTGCAGTATAAACTGCAGAATATTTTCCGCCTTTTACAGACCTGATATTCCGGTCTGTACAGTCAGAAATGCTTAATTTCCGGCATGGATAAAGGTGAGATAAAGAGAAGGCTGCCGTTAAGGCAAGTACAGGAGGGACACATTGGCTGTTGTAACCATGAAAAATCTGCTTGAGTCAGGTGTACATTTTGGGCATCAGACAAAGCGCTGGGATCCCAGAATGAAAAAATTCATCTTTGCAGAAAGAAACGGGATCCACATTATCGACCTTCAGAAAACTATCGCATCCATCAAGGAAGCCTACGATGTAGTGCGAAAGTCGGTTCTGGAAGGTAAATCTGTTCTGTTTATCGGAACAAAAAAACAGGCCCAGCAGGCTGTTCAGACAGAAGCAGAACGCTGCGGAATGTATTATGTAAAAAACCGCTGGTTAGGCGGTATGCTTACCAATTTTACTACTATCAAGAAATCAATTCTCAGACTCAAAAAAATTGAAAAGATGGAAGTTGACGGTACTTTTGACAGTCTTACAAAGAAAGAAGTATCAAAACTCAACAAGGAAAGGGCAAAACTCGAGAAAAACCTCGGCGGGATCAAGGAAATGAAAGATCTTCCGGGTGTCGTATTCATAATTGACTCCCGCAAGGAATCAATTGCTGTCGCAGAAGCAAGAAGAATGAATATTCCGATCATAGCAATTGTAGATACAAACTGTAATCCTGATGTCGTTGATTTTCCGATCCCGGGCAATGATGATGCGATCAGGGCAATTTCACTTTTCACATCCATAATTGCAAACGCAGTTATCGAAGCTGACAATGAAATCGGACTCGAAGTAATAGAAAATCTCCAGGATGATGAAGAAATCAATGAACCCGAAGACACCGGCAAGAATGATGAGGAAGAAACGGGCGAGGAAGTAACTGCAGCAATCGGTGAACCTGACAATGAGGAAGACGGATTTACACAGGAAGATTATTCCGATTACGTTCCCGATGCTGAAGAAACAGAAACTGTCTCAGAAGATGAGGTTGATACTGTCCTTGAAGAAAATCCTATCGTTGATGAAGATAAATTATACGAAGAATAAATATACAGGAGATTTGAAGTGGAAATTAAAGCTACAGACGTAAAAATACTCCGGGAAAAAACCGGTGCAGGAATGATGGACTGCAAAAAAGCCTTACATAAGTCAGGCGGAGATTTTGCAAAGGCCGAAAAGATACTTAAGGAACTCGGTCTTGCCGCTGCAGCAAAAAGAAGCGACCGGGCCACAAAAGAAGGCCGTATTTTTTCAAGCATAAAAGGAAATGCAGGCGTTCTGCTTGAACTGTCATGCGAAACAGACTTTGTCGCAAAAGCCCGGGATTTTATTAATATCGGCAGCGCAATGGCTGATTATGCGGCAGAGAATAAACTGTCAGCTATGGACTCAACTCTTGAAGAAAAGGTTAATGACGCATTAAGCCTTATCAAGGAAAATATAACCTGTAAAAGATTAAAATGCATCGAAACAGCTGACAATGAACTGCTTGTCGATTACATTCACGGCATCGGCTCAATAGGAGTACTTGTTAAAATAAAAGCTTCCGACAAGGCAGCTTTTTCCAATGATGCAGTTAAAGCTTTTGCTTTTGACTGCGCCCTGCATATTGCAGCCTTTAATCCGATGTATCTGGACAAAGATTCAGTTGATCAGAAATACATTCAGGAACAGGAAGAAATATTCACAACACAGGCTAAAAATCTTGGAAAACCGGAAAATGTTGTAGCAGGTATTGTTAAAGGCAAAATCAACAAGCATTTTTCTGAAATCTGTCTGCTTAACCAGCCTTTTGTCAAAGATGATAAACAGAATGTCGAAGCTGTAATGAAAGCCGTAGGCAGGGACGCCGGGGCTGATATCAGCATCGCTGAATACCTCTATTATAAAACTGGTGAAGAAATCTGATTTTACTGATATAATTATAACATTGAAATGCGCCCCTTAATGGGGCGCTGTTTTCAGGATTCAAATAAAAAAACAGGAGGAATTTATGCAGGAAGTTATTTCACAGGCAGAAAACAAAATGAAAAAAAGTCTTGCTGCACTGCAGGATGAATTCAATACTATCAGAACATCAAGGGCCTCGGCTGCGCTGTTTGATAAAATTAAAATTGATTATTACGGTACTCCGACGCCTTTGAATCAGGCTTCGACCATCTCGGTCCCGGAAGCCAGACTTGTTGTTATCCAGCCGTGGGACAAGGGTATGCTCGGAGAAATAGAAAAAGCAATCCAGAAATCCGAGCTTTCCGTTAATCCCAATAATGACGGAAAGGTTATAAGAATCAATATTCCTCCGCTTACCGAAGAAAGAAGAAAGGAATATGTGAAACTTGCAAAAAACATGGGAGAATCAAGCCGTGTTGCTGTCAGAAATGTCAGGCGCGATGCCAATGATGAACTGAAAAAACTTCTGAAAAACTCGGATATAAGTGAAGACGAAGAAAAGAAA
>CAZKOK010000131.1:0-8957 GCA_964554355.1 uncultured Spirochaetia bacterium
GTTTTCTGTGGGCAAAAGGGCAGAATCAGCAGGAGGAAAAGCCGCTTGTCATCTACACTTATGATTCTTTTGTTTCGGAATGGGGGCCGGCGCCGGTTCTTGTTCCGATGTTTGAAGAAAAATACGGTATAAAAGTGGATATCCGTTCTGCAGGCGATGCCGGGCAGGTCCTTCAGAAAGTTTTCCTTGAAAAAGACAATCCTCAGGCAGATCTTGTCATAGGCATTGACAATAATATGCTTTCGGAAGCGGTCAGGATGGGCGTACTCGAGAAGTCCGGATTTTCAGCTGACAATCTTGTTTCCGAAGATCTTGACTTTGATCCGGAAGGATTTCTGGCCCCATATGATTACGGCTATTTCAGCATAATCTATGACAGTTCAGTAATCCCGGATCCTCCGCGTTCACTGGAAGACCTTACAGATGCGAAATACAGGGAATCACTGATATTAATGGACCCGCGCACCTCCAGTCCGGGGCTTGGTTTCCTTCTCTGGACCATTGCTGTTTACGGAGATGATTTCGCGGATTACTGGGAACGTCTGATGCCTTCTGTCCTCACAATAACTGACGGCTGGAGCACCGGCTATGGACTTTTTACCAGCGGAGAAGCTCCCATGGTGCTGAGTTACACAACAAGTCCCGCCTATCATGTTGAATATGAAGATACTGACAGATACAAAACAGTTATTTTTCCTGAAGGACATTATATGCAGATTGAAGGAATGGGAATTGTCAAAGGTACGCCGAACAGGGACAAGGCCGTAAAGTTTATGCAGTTTATGCTGAGCAGGGAAGCCCAGGAGGTAATACCGTTAACCAACTGGATGTATCCGGCTGCAGGTGATGCCGAACTTCCTGATTCTTTCAGTGCGGCTCCGAAAGCCGATGTCAATTTGATAATAGACAGCGATGAGATAAACGATAATCTGGAGAAATGGTTTGAAATCTGGCTTGAAAAAGCATCAGATTAAAAAACTGCTGCTTTCGATATTATTTTTTTTACCTTTTGTTTTCCCCGCAGTTTTTTTTATATTCCCTGCCGGCGGTGTTCTTGTAAAAGGCCTGACGCCGGCCGGTTTGTTATCGGTATTTAAAAACGGCTATTATTTAAAAGTTATCGGATTCACATTCACACAGGCTTTTCTCTCGGCGCTTTTTTCAGTAATTGCAGCTCTTCCCGGAGCATGGTTCATGTCTCATTATGACTTTCCGGGGAAAAGGATTATAAAGGCGCTTACAACCGTACCTTTTGTTCTTCCTTCCATCCTGGTTGTTCTTGGTTTCGTTATACTTTTCGGAAATAACGGAATAATCAACAGGGGCCTGATGGACCTTTTTAATCTGGACAAGGCCCCGCTGAAAATACTTTACAATATGAGGGCAATTATCCTGGCCCATGTTTTTTATAATTTTCCTGTAATTATCAGGATCGTTTCGAAATTCTGGAGTCAGGCCGGAGAACATGAAGAATATGCAGCCGCCCTTCTCGGAGCAGGACGTTTAAGGGTTTTTTTTACAATTACGCTGCCTAAACTGCTGCCGTCAATACTGTCTGCGGCTTCACTGGTATTTATGTATTGTTTTATGAGTTTTTCAATTATTCTTGTTCTGGGCGGAGGTCCGAAATTTTCGACACTTGAGGTTGAGATTTACAAGCTTGCCAGGACATCACTGGATCCGGCTGTGGTAAGCAATCTTGCCTTTGCTGGTCTTCTTTTTTCATTATTTTTCATGTTTACATACTCTTTAATCCAGAAGAAGGTATCAAGGACCCTTCAGTATGCTGTAATAAAAAGGGAAAAGCTTTTCAGCCGGAAAAACTCAGGCAAGGCAGTGCTTGCCCTGGTTTACCTGATTGCGGTTTTTACGGTAATAACCGGACCGCTTCTGGCAATAGCCGGGAATTCGCTTACAGTCAGGGAAGGTTTTACCGCAGAAGGGTCGGTCTCCCTTAAATGGTTTGCAGATATATTTTCCAAAGGTAATCTGAACAGCGGCCTTTCAACGATTCTGAATACAGTCCTGATAGGCATTCTTGCTTCAGTCTTTTCGATTGCGGCCGCGCTCTATTTCAGCTATCTGACAAACAGGAAACTCGGCGGGTCGCCTTTGGCCGAAACACTTCTTTCCCTGCCGCTTTTCGTATCAAGTATTGTCCTGGGGACGGGTTATCTGGTTTTTTACCGTTCTTCACAGGCAAATCCGGGCACTGTAATTCTCATTATTGCGCTTGCCCATTCAGTTACCGGATATCCTTTTATAATGCGCGGGCTGTCTTCTTTTTATCAGAGACAATCTGCAAATGTTTTTCATGCCGCAGCAATATGCGGGGCTTCACCTTTAAAAGTTTTCTTTTCGGTTGATCTTCCGGTTCTGCGTCCTGCGGTGCTTTCAAGCGTTGTTTTTGCATTCGGGTTGTCGGCTGGAGAGTTTAATATGGCTCTGATTTTAAGCGGCGGGAAAACAGCAACAATTCCTGTTATGATGTACAGGCTGATAAGCGCCTACAGGTTTAATGCCGCATGTGCTTACGGTGTATTACTGATTGCTGTTTCGGTGGTTCTTTTTTTTATTCTTGACAGAAATGAGGATCTTGTCTGATGAAAATTCTTTTTGACAATATAATTAAAACATATCCGGGTTTCCGGCTGGAACTGAATGCGGAAATAGAGCAGGGGAGTTTTGTTTCAATTCTGGGGCCATCGGGATGCGGAAAGACAACCTGTCTTCATATTATATCGGGAATAGAAAAACCGGATTCAGGCAGGCTGTATTTTGACAGCATGGATGTTACGGAAAGACCTCTTCATAAAAGAAACACAGGGATGGTTTTCCAGGACTATGCGCTGTTTCCGCATATGAATGTCATTTCCAATATCGCCTACTCATTAAGGCTGAATAAGACAGACAGCCTGGAAAGGGAAAAAAGGATTGAAGATCTGCTGGAGTCCGTAAAGCTTAAGGGGTTTGAAAAAAGGAAACCACTGGAATTGTCCGGCGGTGAAAAACAGAGAGTCGCTCTGGCCCGGGCAATGGCATCATATCCGGGGATACTCCTTCTTGATGAGCCGCTTTCGGCACTGGACACTCAATTAAGATACGGTCTGCGTAAGGACATAAAGGCACTTCAGAAAAAGACAGGCATTACTTCTGTCTACGTTACGCATGATCAGACAGAAGCTCTTTCATTGTCAGATAAAATAATGCTTTTGATGAACGGCCGCATAATTCAGTACGATACGCCTCAGATAATCAGGAATTCGCCTGCTACTGTCGAAGCAGCAGAATTCATGGGATATATAAATTCAATTAATGGAAAAATTAACGAAAGTCAGGTAAAAAAGGGTGAAAAAATCCGGGTAAATTCTGTCTTTGGAGATTTATCGGCTTTGGCCGCGGAAGACATCAACTGCTGTCCTGTTAAGCTGTTTTTCCGGCCGGATTCATGCAGCCTGTCGGACAAAGGGAAAAATGAAATAAAGGCGGCAGCTGTAAACAGCGAATACCATGGTGATTATTATATGCAAGAAGCAGCTGTGAATAATGTCAAATTCTTTGTAAACATAGAAAGACCTTCAATGGAAGGGGAAAAGATTTCATTTACCGTAAGTCCTCAAAAGCTTCTTGCCTACGCCTGGAAAGAAGATTATTAATACTTAAGCCCTGAAGATTGAAATGTGATGTATTCAACAGGGTATTCTTTATATTATACTGTAATTGTGAAAATAAAAAATTTCGGGATCAACTGGCAGATCGGGCACCATGACAGGACGTTCTGGTACAGACTGGATAATGCTGCAAAAATGTTTCCTACTGTCCTGTCAAAAAGGATAACCACACTTTTCAGACTCTCTGTAACACTTACTGAAACAATTGATCCTGAACTTCTGCAGAAGGCCCTGGAATTCTGTATCCGGCGTTTTCCATTTTACAAGGTTAATCTTAAGGCCGGATTTTTCTGGCATTATTTTGATGAAAACAACTCTCTTCCGGTAGTTGCTGAAGACAGCCATGATCCCTGTCAGTATCTGCCTTTCAAAAAAAACAGGGTATTCCCGTTCAGGGTAACCTGGTTCGGCCGCAGGATTGCTGTTGAATTTGCCCACATGCTGACAGACGGTTCAGGTGCCATGATATTTCTGAAAACGCTTACCGCACAGTATCTCAGGCTTAAGGGCAGGAAAATTTCATTTGTGTCCGGAGTGCTTGATCCGCATTCCACTCCGGAAGATGAAGAGCATGAGGATTCTTTCCGCAGATTTTACCGCAAACATGTGCCTGCTCCTCCAAAACTGAAAAGGGCATTCCATCTTGTCGATGGAATCGAACCACCCGGAATTTATAATTTGGTGACAGGGATAATGTCGGTAAGTCAGTGTCTTGACCTGGCAAGAGAGAATAATGTTTCGATTACAGAATTCCTTACTTCCGTTTATATAGATGCCCTGCAGGAAATTCTTTTTTCGCTGCCCCGTAATCTTGCGCGTCTTCTCATGTCGCCTATACGGATAATGGTTCCTGTAAATTTAAGGAAAATATATCCATCAAAAACCATGAGGAATTTCTCGCTTTATGTAATTCCCTGGATAGATCCCCGTCTCGGCAGATACACTTTTGATGAAATACTTAAAAATGTGCATCATTATATGAGGGTTGAAATAAACGATAAATATATCGCCCAGCTGATAACCAGAAACATGACGGGGGAGCTGCATCCCGTGGGAAGGATGATGCCGCTTTTCCTGAAATCTGTTATCGGTCCTGTTTTATATAATGTACTGGGAGAATATCTGTATACCGGAGTGCTTACAAATCTGGGACCGGTTGACGTGCCTGATGACATGAAACCATATGTCGAGAGGTTTGATTTTCTTCCTGTGCCGAGTCCGGTTACCAAGACAAATGCCGCTATGGTAAGTTATGGTGATAAACTGGTTGTTTCATTCGGACGGATTATTGAATCTTCCGAAACGGAAAGACTCTTTTTTACTTCACTGCGGAGCATGGGTCTTGATATAAAAATTGAAAGCAATTACGGGGGTGACTGATGATTTACTGTTATAAATGCGGCGTTGAACTTGCTGAAGATCAGAAGAAATGTCCATTGTGCGGGACAAAGGTTCCTGTTGAAGCAGCCGGTGCCGAACAGACATATCCGAAGCCGGACCCGCTTATTAACCACCCGATGAATATGAGGGAACGGCAGACCCTTGCTTTTATAATAATTTCGATTCTTTTGATAATTCCTGTGCTTCTGGTGTTTGCAATTGACCTGAGGGGAGATTCCAGAATTGACTGGGCGGTTGTTCCCATGATATCCATACTGCTGAGCTGGATAATAATCTGCCTGCCTCTTGTTATGCGCAGATTGTTCTGGATTTTATATCCTGTCTATACAGTTTCGGTTTCAGTCTTTTTTCTTCTCCTGGATTTTAAAACAGGATTAAGCGGTTGGTCATATAAGCTGGCAATACCGCTGACTGTATCGATTATTACCCTGATTACTTTTACAGTACTCTACGGGCTGAAAACGAAACACCACGGACTGAATCTGATATCCGCAGTTCTTTTGTTTATTGGAGCCTGTTCAACAGTAATTGATGTGCTTGTGAAACTTTATTTGAATGAAGCACCGGTTCCCGGGTGGTCGATTATTGTCGTGATTACCGCCTTTCCCGTTGCCTGGTTTCTTACCTTCCTTCACCGAAATCCGGGGATGAGGGCGACTTTGAGGAAAAAATTTCATATCTGAAAATCAGGGATAATTCCTCGGTTTTGCTTTTTCCAGGGCGAATTTGTAAGCCTGTTCAAGTTTTATGAATTCTTTCGGATCAGCAGCCGGATTCAGGTCCGGATGAATACTTTTGGCAAGACGGCGGAAAGCTGATTTTATCTTTTCGCGGCCGGCTCCTTCGTTTATTTCAAGGAGATCGTAAATAGCATACATATCAATGTTTCCGGTGAAGGCCGCTGCAGAGTCCGGAGTCGCAGATTTCCTGTACCTGTCGAAATTAATGTCTATCGTAAGTTCTTCGCGGTAAATATATCTGTATAATTCGGAGCAGTCTATCTTCATGGAAAGAAGGTGGGCAAATATCGATTTCAGACTGTTTATTATATTTTCGGAATGCCCCTTAAGCCATTCTGTCCTGTCGAGTGCATAATTCACAATGGATTCAGACGCTCTGGTTTTCTGCGAAACCTCTGAAAAGTGCTCAAAAAAATATTCTGCAACAAACTGCTGCTCCCTGCCGAATCTCCCGCCAGTAAGGATGTTCTTTATCATTGAAAGAAATGAAGAAATACCGGTGCCGATATTACGCATGATCATCAGCACGGCATTCAGTTCGGGATCAGATGATCCTGCAAGCAGCCTGTTGATTTTTTCAGTAATATCCGAAAAAATCCGTGAGAGTTCACTGGAAGTTTCAATTACAGCAGGCAGGCCGCTGTTCTGATTTTTCAGGGACATAATATATTTAAACATGAAATTGTGAATCGTGCAAATTGTTAATTGGGGACAGAGGCAAGAACCATATTCCGGGTCTGTCCCCAATTAAAACCGAACTTCCAATTCAAAGATTCGTGTAATTCATACCCCTATTCGTGCGATCTGTGGTTCATTATTTCTTCTGCCAGGTTTTTTACCGTGTTGTGAATTTCGTTATACGTGAAATACAATTTTTCCGACATCTGCTGTTCCGGAATTATTTTATATAGGATTCAAGAAAGTTTTTATCTTTTTTATCATACTTGTACAGGATGCTCTTAAAAAGGAATCCCGGGTTGAAAATGCATGAATAGTTACGGCCTTTGCTTTTTGCGGTATACAGGGCTGAGTCCGCCTGGGAAAGCAGTTCGTCCGGTGTTACATCATTATACTGACTGTAGCAGGCACCTCCGACACTTATGGTAATGTGCAGTTCATTGTTATCATAGGTAACTATCATCTGTTCAATGGCTGTCCTGATCCTTTCGGCAGCAAGAAAGAGGTTGATTTTATTGGCTTCCGGCACCAGTATGATAAACTCCTCACCTCCGAAACGGGCAATTATATCGGCTTTTCTTAATTTATCCTGGAGTGTGTGCGCAATATTTATCAGTATTTCATCACCGGCCAGATGTCCGTATGAATCATTGAATTTCTTGAAATGGTCTATGTCCAGAATAAGCAGTCCGTATTTTTTGGAGTACCTGTCAGCGCGCGATGCTTCTTCTGTGAGTCTGGAATAAAAAAACGAATGGTTGTAAAGGCCTGTTTTCATGTCCCTTACAGAGCTCTGGTAATGGATTGTATTCTGGATTGCCACAGAAGTCAGTTTCATCAGTTTATCGATATATTTTAGCTCAAACTCTGTGTATTCACTTCCAAGGATTTTATTTCCGAAAAGTATTATCCCGTATAAACCGGAGAATCCGACAATCGGAACAATCAGCTCAAAATCCATTTCCGGAAGCATACTGATGGCATCATGATTATCAAGTTTATATTCAAAAAGAGAGAAATTAATGGTTGCCGGATATTTAATAAAGAAGGGCGAAAAAGAATCCAGGCTCCTGAGCTTCATTTCGCAGGATACGCGCTTCAGGTTTTTATATGCAAAAAGCTGAAGGTTCTCCTGGTTTTTCTGATTCCTGACAATGAAAACAAGATTTTCCGGAATAAACATCTCATCAAGACAGCTTTTTACGTATTCAATTATTGATTCAACACTGTCCTTGGTGAATATTTCCCAGGCATGGGTAAGAATGGTTTCAAGGGTCTGGATCTGTTTCTGGTTTTCGTCAAATTTTTCAATTACACCCAGTGATTTGAGTAAATCAAAATGCTTAAGCAATTCAGGACTGTATTGGTCCATTTTCATTTACAGTTCCGTATTTTACAGAAAAATACGTTCTCTCCTGTTCACCCCGGGATTTAAGATATTTCATTCCAGGCTATCGATAGCCTAAAATATTTTTTCTCCTCTCTTCCCATTCTAATGCATGTTTAATGCCATCTTCAATGGTAAATTCAGTTTTCCACCCAAGAAGTTTAAGGGCCAGATCTGCGTTGGCGAAGGCACCTGCTGCATCTCCGGGCCGTGGAGGGGCTTCTTTTTTACTGATTTCCTTTCCCCATACACTTTCAAATGCCCTGACAAATTCCTTAACGGTTACTCCGTTTCCGCTGCCCAGGTTAATAGTAATATAGGGATTGTCTCCGGCAAGGACATCATCGAATTTTTCGATTGCTGCAAGGTGGGCTGCAGCCAGGTCCCAGATATGAATATAGTCTCTTATGCCTGAGCCGTCCCGCGTGGGCCAGTCGATGCCTGTTATTTCAAAATGATCCTGTTTCCCTGTTACAGTATCAACCAGTTTTCCAAGTATATGACTTGGGAACTTTGCATGTATACCGCTCCTCATGTCCGGGTCCGAACCTATAGGATTGAAGTAGCGCAGTGATATTCCTTTCGGTTTTCCGGCCCTGCAGATATCTTCAAGTATCATTTCCATCATATATTTTGTACGCGCGTAGGGTGATGACGGCTTTAAAGGAGATTTTTCCGTAACCATAAATCCGGGGACTTCATCATAAACCGATGCAGAAGAGGAAAAGACAATTCTTGTTATTCCGTTGTTTTTTAAAAGATCGAAAAACCTGAGTGATTTGCAGACATTTTCCTGATAATAATCATAAGGTTTTTCAACAGATTCGGGAATGACAATCAGTGCAGCGCAATGGATACAGGCATATATGTCGGGATGATCGGCTGTAATTTTATCCAGTAACGATTTTTCAGCGATGTCTCCCTGATAAAAAATACGGTCTTTGACAAATTCCTTTTTACCGGTGACAAGAGAATCAAGAATCAGGGGTATATGTCCATTATCCATCAGGTATGAACAAATTGAACTTCCTATATATCCCGCTCCACCGGAAACAAGTATTTTCATATTTTCTCCTTTTG
>CAZKOK010000132.1:0-8903 GCA_964554355.1 uncultured Spirochaetia bacterium
TGACCTGGTCTGTCCATGCCGGCAATGATATTCTTCTGGAATATCTGCAATATTTTTCACCATCCACATCCATTTCCTGCATTCCTTCGGAATCCCCTTCAGCACAGTATGACAGGAATTTCCCATGAGGTTTCAGAATGGAAATGATATTATCCAGAATCATGTTCTGCTCTTTTTCATCAAAATGAAACAGTACACCGGCCTCCATCACTGCATCGAATGAAGCAGGGGGAAAATCCATTTCCAGGATATTCTTTAATATGAATTCCGCTTCGGGCACATTTTCGCGTGCGAGCTGAATTGACTTTTCGCTGAAATCAATACCGGTCACCTTTGCGCCCAGCTGCACGAGGCGTCTGCACTCGCCGCCCGTGCCGCAGCCCAGGTCGAGGACTGCAGGATGTTCCGGAAGTTTGTTTATGAATTCGGTCAAGGTTGGCAGCAGTGCGGGATTGTCAAACCATTCATCGAATGATTTTTCCGCGATTCTGTTGTAGAATTTTCTTGTTTCGTTTTTTTTGTTCATATCATTACGCATCTTTTATCAGGGGAAAAATATTGCCGAATTCATGTTCGATATTCAACTCATCAAGAATTGTCGATATCTGTCCCTGATGATGGATCTGGTGCGTTATGTACTGCAGAAAAAACTGCCAGATTGTTATATCAATTATTCTTCCGTTATAGATCTTCAGCTTTTCTTTCCGGATATGGAGATCTTCTTCCGTGATCGACTTTACCGTTTTCTGCAGAATATCGGAAAGCTTCAGCAGCAGGGTGTTCAGTTCTTCGATGGACTGATCGGCTGCCGGATCCGGAAGTTCCGGAAGTCCTGTGCAGTATCTGCCGCCCGATATATTCCTGACGGCATTCATGTAATGCCAACTTCCGCTTAATACATGCCGGTATAAGGAGTATAGGTCCTGATGGTAAGTGTTTCTTTTTTCCGTCAGTTTTTCCTGCGGGACTTTCAGCATCAGTTCTGATAATGTTTTATTTACTGCTGAATTGTATTCGGCGTACTGCCTGAGCAGTTCTTTCACAGTTTACTCCCCGATTTCAAAGTCGATATTACTCAGGCCGTGATAATAATTGCCCCTTTCGGCTTTGAAGACCAGTACCGAATAATCCGGGTCATTGATGCCCTGCTGATAATAACGCTCCGCTCCGTCAAACCATAATGTTTTCCTTGATTCCTCGTCCTGACAGATTTCAATGCTGCCGACAAGCATCAGCCCCTTGAAATTATCCATATCGACATAATAGACGCATGCTTTTGGATTGTCTCTGAATAATGAAACCCTTTTCGATGAAGTATTTGTCGAGAACCAGATTTTTTTCAGACCCTCATTCTTCAGGTTCATCATGGCCTTGATGTTGGGAAAGCCTTTTCCATCCACCGAGCCAAGAAAAGCGATTTTTGAATTCTTTATCAGACCGAGGCCCTGTTCTATTGCGTGTTCTTTTTCCATGGATTAATTTTATACTGCAATACATCAATAAAATCAAATAGTTCTTTGCTGATCAATTGATTTTATAAATTCTATCCATTCATTATCAGTATTGAATTCCTCAAACTCATCACATTCCCTGAAAGAATCCATAAACCAGAGGATTTTATTCTCAAGCAGTTTTGTGAAACAGAATTTCACCACATCCATGTTCCCGGCATGTGCCAGGCATCTTGATGCCTGCCAGTACTGGACAGGACCGGCTTCTGCTTTTTTCATATAAAACTCTGTCCATTCAATCCATTCGTACGGAGTCAGGTCTGTGCTGTTTTCAATCGGCGGGTAGGGGGTATATGATTTATACGAGAGAATATGTTTAAATCCGATGTGTTCCGCGATTTTGCGGGACCCGGTGTTCGTGCTTACGCAGTGCCAGCCGATTTCCTTAATGCCGTTCGAAAAGGATGTGCCGGCCATTGCACGGACAACGACCGAGCCGAAGCCCTGCTTTCTGTATTTCTTTACCGTATTAATGCCGATTTCAATTTTATCATCAGCAATGCAATCCAGCCCCGAACAGGCGGTAATTTCATTTTCAATGGGAATAACAGCCGCCATACATGTATTTTCGAATTTTTCAGGATTATCAAGAATAATCCAGTCTGTGACCATGTCCGCGTTCGTATATGCAAGATTGTTCAATGCGCCCGGATAAATAATGTCGGCATTTCTGCCTGTAAGGTTTTGGTCTGCCCCGGAAAAACCGGTTTTATAGAACCTGTAATAACATCTGTTATATTTTCGTAAAGCGATATTTGGATGAATTTCATGTATCTGTTCTTCCCAGACAGAGTTGTCGCATGTTATCTGATCGTAGTAATCAATTTCAGCGGATATTTCAGAGTTAAAATCAGAATTACACGCTTCTCCAAACAAAACATTACATTCCGGAGTCTTAATTAAGCCCGATCCCGGGGTTTTGGAATTGTCTGCATATATGGTGCAGGGTATATTTCCCCTGACTGCGCTTTCTATAGATAATTCATGATTTGTGTTTTTAATTAGCGTCATTATTTTGTTTTTATCTTTTCCGCTCAGTTTGGTCATTTTTTCTCACGCTTTAAAATTATGCTTTTCACTATCCTGTCTGCAATATTTTCGATATGACCCTGTACATCCACAGATCTATACTGACCAGGGTCCCCCAGATAACCATCCGCTGAAAGTTCTTTTGTTTTTCCACCGAAAATCCATTCCATTACCTTCTCATCCGGCAGCTGTACAGGCGGCAGTTTTTCTGCAACAGCTGTATCCGCACAGCCGGGGTAGAATTCGTTTATTACGGCGGTTTCGATATCACCTGCATGAACGTCGGGAACCGTAGTCGTATTGAAAATTTCTGTCGGTTTTTCCAGAGGGCAGATATACGGTTCTTCGCCGCTGATTCCGTAATGGTGCATTACTTCCTCATAGAACAGATAACGGACCTTAATGTCCAGTTTTTCAGTCGCTTCCCTGAAGGTCTCTATAATAAAAATATTCTGTTCAATATCTCCATGTCCATTTATTCCGTATATTTCTGTGAAACCGAAGTCTTTCAGTGATGAAATGATATCAAAGAGCAGGGCTTTTGCCGTTTCTTTCCTTATTGCAAAAGACCCGATGAAGTTTCGGGTAGCCTGGCAGATGCCCCAGTAAAACGGGGGAGCGATTATAGCTTCCAGGTCGTTTTCTTTCAGTTTCGCCTGAACAAACCGGCAATGAATGTTGGCTGAATATATGTCAGTTCCCAGGCAAAGCTGCGGGCCGTGTTCTTCCACCACTCCAATCGGAAGCAGGACCACATTCCCGGATTTTGCGGCTTTTCTGATGTCTGTCCATTTCAGGTCCATCATGCTTTTAAAATTGAATTTTTCCAAAAAATACTCCTTTTTTTTGTCTTCCATAATACAGGTGTCATTCTATATAGTATTCCTGAAACAAGTAAAGGCCAGATTTATTTTTTTGGTTGATTAATCAGGCGAAACCGGTATAGAAATAATTTCCCGTACCCCAATAATTATGGTAATATAACCTGCATGTCAGTTTATATTATTTATTTTTGATTCATAGCGGGTGATCAGGTTTTTGCCCTGCCGTTTCCGGATCAAAGACAGTCTTTTCGGAGTTGGAAATGATTAATACGATAATCAGTCTTTTCGGCAGTCTTGCACTTTTTCTGTATGGAATGAGAGTGATGAGTGACGGTATTCAGAAATCTGCCGGGGACCAGTTGCGTAACATAATGAATTTTATGACCGCCAACCGCTTTACTTCTGTATTGACAGGGGCCGGAGTTACTTCGCTGATCCAGTCTTCTTCTGCGACAACGGTCCTTGTGGTCAGTTTTGTCAATGCGGGTCTTATGTCTCTGAGTCAGTCCATCGGTGTTATTATGGGTGCCAATATAGGGACTACTGCTACGGCATGGATAGTTGTTTTTTTCGGGTTCAAATTTGATATAGCTGTTTTTGCACTGCCTTCCATTGGTATCGGGTTTATTCTTCTCGTATATAAGAGAATACATAACAAGAATCTGGCTGAATTCTTTATAGGTTTCGGTCTGCTTTTTCTGGGGCTTAGATTTCTGAAGGATAGTGTACCTTCAATCAAGGACAACCCGGGAATACTGGAGTTTTTAAGGGGATATGAAAATCGGGGTATTTTTTCTACTTTGATTTTTGTTGCAGCCGGTATGATCCTGACTACCATAATTCATTCATCCAGCGCTGCAATTGCCATTTTTATTACAATGGCCTTTAACGGATGGATAGACCTGCCTGAAGCGGCCGCACTTGTTGTAGGGAGCAAGATAGGCACTACCATTGATGCCTTTCTTGCGTCTTTCGGCACAGAGGTTAATGCAAAACGGGCGGCTTTTTTCCATATATTTTTCAATATAATCGGTGCTGTATGGGTAATCTTCATAATCAATCCATTTGTCAGGTTTATTGACATGATTATTCCGGGAGAAGCTTTGATTCCGAATGATGATTCTACAAAATTCAATCTGACTATTCATATTGCGGCTTTTCATACTATTTTCAATATTGTCAATACAATCGTTTTGCTTCCTTTCGTTTCCCAGCTAGTCAGAATTCTTGAAAAGATTATCAAACCCAGGAAGGGTGAAGTATCAAAGCAGTACAAATTCAAATTCCTGACCGCCTCTATTCAGAACGCTTCCGAAGTCAGCATCTTCAGTGCGAGAAATGAAATCAGCAAAATGGCAGGTATTGCTGAGGATATGTATAAAAAATTCCTCAATATTTTTCATCATCCGGATATCAAAATGAGAAATGAAGTAAATGAGCTGATGGAGATGGAAGAATACACAGACCAGATGCAGGGCCAGATCAGCCAGTTTCTGATCAAGTGTGCCGAAGAAAATCTCAATGAAACAAGCGCCGTAAATGTAAGTTCCATGCTGCGTATTGTTAATGAGCTTGAGAGCATAGGCGATTCGTGCTTCAATCTGATGATTCTTCTGAAAAGACGCTATGATAAAAAAATCAGACTATCTGAAAAAGCCATAGAAGAAATTCAGCCTTACACCATACTTGTCGAAGACTTTATACGGTTTGTTAAGGAGAATATTAACAAGCACCTTTCGCGGACCGATTATGACAAGGCCTTAAGGATGGAGATCAGAATAGATGAACTGAGAAATTCATTAAAGAAACATGCCCAGAAAAGACTGCAGGCGGGTGCTGATGTGACGAGTGAGCTTCTATATATCGATATGCTTGCTCATATGGAAAATATCGGAGATTATTCCCTGAATATTGCCCAGGCTCTCAGGCTGATCAGGTGATGCTTTACCGGGATATACCAGGTCGCGGTATAGGTGCAGCAGGCAATGGCAATAATATATGCCCTTTTAATCGGATACTCTTCCTTAATACGGGTGTATAGAATGAACAAACCCCTTTGAATGATCCATCCGGAATATCAAGAGAAAGCATGTCGCCTGTTTAAAAGTCTATCCCTGTATTAAGTCTTTTCGCTTCCTTAATCATTTCTTCGGAAATATCAATGCCTGTGACATTCAGGTTTTTGCTGCAGTGAACAGAACCAGGGCATGAAATTAAAATTTCATGCCGCATTTTCCGTATGCCAGTCTGCCCCAAATATTAATTACACTGACACGAAGTGTACTCATTTCTTCTTTGCTTAGTCATGTGGCAATTTTTCTTTGATTATTCGATCAGAAAAATCAAATTTCAGATTGCTTATCCGGACACCTCTTTGTCAAAAATAATACAGCTGTCCGCGATAATAAACAATTTCTTTTAAATGACATGGTTCATGGTACATATTACAATATAAATGCAATGCTTGAAGTAAAAATAAAATTCCATGGCGAATTAAATGATTTTTCGTCCGGAAAAGACAGGAATAAAACACTGAAAATTCAGCTGAACGAACACTCATCGGTAAAAGATGTAATTGAAAGCAGGGGAGTGCCGCATCCCGAAGTGCTTTTGATTCTGGTAAACGGAAAAGCGGCCGGATTTGATTACAATGTCCAGGACAGTGACGGAATTGAAGTCTTTCCCTTCACCGGGGATTCTGATATCAAAGGGCTTGTTGAAAATCCTCTGCCCGAACCGAAGTTTGTGCTTGATGTCCATCTGGGGACACTGGCCAGGAAACTCAGGCTTCTGGGCTTTGATACATATTACCGCAACAATCTGGATGATCCCGAGATTGCGGAAATTGCCGGACGGGAAGAGAGAATAGTGCTGACAAGGGATATCGGCCTTCTGATGAGGGGCTGCATTAAATACGGAAGATGGATACGGTCCCAGCATACGGATAAGCAGACAGAGGAAGTAATCAAAAGGTTCCGGCTTTCAGACAGGATAAAACCTTTCAGTATCTGCATTAATTGCAGCGGAGAACTCGCGCCTGCTCCAAAGGAATCGGTAAAAGATGATGTGGAAGCCGATACCTACACCTATTATGATGAGTTTTTGCGCTGCCGGAGCTGCGGGCAGGTTTACTGGAAAGGCTCCCACTTTAAAAAACTGCTGAAAACTGTAAATCTCAGGAAAGCCCGGGAATGACAGGGCTTGAGGTTATTCCAGAATATCTATGGAAATTACGATTATCCCTTCGGCCCGGTCTCCTTTGAATCCGATTTTACCTTCTTCCCAGGTACCCGTTACAGTACATTTTTTACCGGCATACTCATCAAAGCCGAAAGATTTTCCGCTCTCATCAAAAAGATAATATTCGAGGTTTTCTTCTGTAAGCAGTGTGAAATATTTTACTTCACTGAATGTGCCTTCGGCGCTTATGTAAATCTGTACTGTTCCTGTGAGGATGAATTCCCCCTCGCCGGGACTTTCTGATGAAATTTTATCGAAAGAAATCCGGGCAAGACCCGGTTTTTCCTTTATGTCCGTATCTTTATTCTGCTGTTCGCTTTTACCGGCAGCGATTGATATGCAGCCGCATAAGCAGAATATTAAAACTGAAATAATTGTTTTTATATTATTTTTCATAGTCCTTCCTGCAAAAATACCGGCCCGGCAGTTTTTGCCGGGTCAGGGGAATTTATTAATTATTCAATGAAATCACCGGCAATTCAAAATCAGTGAAATACAGATCAGCCAGAACGGATTCATCATATTGAAATATGCTTGTTATCAATGTTTTAAATCGGGTCATAGGTGTTTCTCCTTTTTAATGGCTTTCAGTGTAAAGTATATCTCATTTATTATTCGATTACAATGAATCGTTATGATATTTCAGAATCCGGAAAACCCGGGAACAGGCGCAGGCGACTGCATTTGCAGATTTATTATTATCGCTTAATTATCTTCCGCTTGATAAATAGCCGATGCTGTAATATAAATGCTTAGTGGAAACTTTTTCGTCAAAACAGCAGTATCATGAGACTCTTTTTAAAAGGTCCGTCCTGCCCGAAGGATTCAGGGCCGGGGCTGCTTCGCTGACTTTCCGGCCCGGGGAAAAATCTTCTGCAGATCCCTACAAAATGAATATTTCGGCAATAGTCCCGGATAAGCCGACAAAGGCCTTCGGTGCGGTTTTTACAAGGAATGAATTTCCCGGGATCCCGGTAATTCTCGGAAGGGAACTTGCCGCCAGGGAATACTGCAGGGGGATTGTTTCCAACAACAGAATCGCCAATGTCTGCGCTTCCGGAGGAAGGGAAAAGGCGCTTAAAGTGCTTGGTGCATTCAGCGAGTATAACGGCGGGTCGGCTGAAGATTATTTTGCAGCTTCCACAGGAGTTATCGGCTGGGAACTTCCTGCTGATGATATATGTGCGGCTGTACCGGACCTTGCTAAATCCCTTCAGCCTGATTCAATCTTTCCGGTTGCTCAGGCAATCATGACAACAGATAATTTTGCAAAGGTCAGAAGCGCTCAGGCGGGAGACAGCCTTATAACCGGAACCGCCAAGGGCGCCGGCATGATTGAGCCTGATATGGCGACAATGTTCTCATTTCTGCTTAGCGATGCAGACATTTCCAGGGAACAGATACGAAAAATCCTGCCGGCAGTTGTTTCAGAGACTTTCAACAGGATCTCTGTTGATTCGGACCAGAGTACAAGTGATATGGTTATCTGCCTGGTCAGCGGCAGGAAAAAAACAGATATAAGGTTATTTGAAGAAAAACTGTTTGAGGTCTGCTCGGGTCTTGCAGAAGACATTGTCAGAAACGGCGAAGGAACGGCCCATGTAATAAGGCTTGCTGTAAGCGGTGCTCCGGATAAAGAGCTTGCCGTTTCCGCCGGAAAAAGTATAATAAACTCACCGCTTGTAAAAACTGCTGTTTTCGGAAATGATCCTAATGTCGGAAGGATTGTCATGGCAATCGGTGACTGGGCGGGAAAAAATGGTATCAAACTTGATACGGCAAAGGTTATAATACAGCTGGGCCCGGAGACCGTATTCAGGAATGGTGTTTTCCATCTGGACAACAATAAGGAAAAGCAGCTGTCGCAGTATCTGCGGGGCAGAATGCTTACAGCCGGACCGACAGGTTTTCCAGAGCATGATCAGAATGTTGAATTGAAGATAGAACTTGGTTCCGGCAGCGCAGAGGCCGCTGTCATCGGCAGTGACCTTTCTTATGAATATGTCCGGGAAAATGCTGAATATACATCTTAACAGACAGGAATTTTATTATGGAAATACATCAGCTTGAGCAGCGTGTGGAAAAGGCAAGAGTTGACCTGGAAAGGTGCCGCAAGGAAATAGCCAAAAGACTTGTGGGCCAGAAAGAAATGGTAAACGGGATGCTTATGGGTATCCTGGCCGGGAGTCATGTGCTTCTGGAAGGGGTCCCCGGTCTTGCAAAAACACTTGCAGTCAAGACTTTTGCCGAAGTGTCGGGAATGCAGTATAAAAGGATCCAGTTTACTCCTGATTTGCTT
>CAZKOK010000133.1:0-8882 GCA_964554355.1 uncultured Spirochaetia bacterium
TTAACTGCATCCGCAAATCCGCTTTTGTCATAGCTTATGTAAGATTTCTGAGCATCTCCCTGTGCTCCTACTTCACCGGGATAAGTGGGAGGATCCGTACGTCTTTCAGTCAGGACATCACAGCCTTTGCTGTAAAAAATTCTGCCGTCAAACCTTTCTTCAAACACTTCCTTGATTGTCTTTGCCGGCGGATGTTCATGATCAAGACCGTTTAATATCAGATGAACAGGGAATGAGTATCCACCGAAAAAACAGAGGGGATCATCTGCAAGCGGTCCTATTAATGCTATTTTCTTTACATCACCAAGCGGCAGGCTGCCGTCGTTTTTCAGAAGCACTATGGATTTTAATGCAGCTTCTTTTGCCAGTTTTCTGCTTTCTTCCGAATTTAGAATAACCGGCCCTTCATCCGTATAGGGATTTTCAAAAAGACCAAGTCTGGATTTTTCCTTAATTATTCTGTAAACACAGGCATCTATATCCTCTATTGCAAGAAGACCTTTATCAATTGCATTTTTTATTCCTTCCCTGTAGCAGTCATGACCGGGCAGTTCCATATCAATACCGGCTTTTATTGCAAGGGCTGTTGCTTCCGTATAATCCGCAGCTACTTTATGCTCCGTATTCAGCTGGCTGATACCTGCATAGTCAGAGACTACAATACCATCAAATCCCCACTTATGCCGGAGCATATCGTTTATATATTTTTTGGATGCATGAAGCGGTTCACCGTCAATATCATGATATGCAGGCATAACAGAACCTGCATTCCCAAGCTTGACAGCCATTTCAAAAGGAAGAAGGAAAACATCATTAAACTCTCTTTCCCCGATCCTTACAGGAGCATGATTTCTTCCGCCTTCACTCAGTGAATGTCCTGCATAATGCTTAAGGGTTGCAAGAATTTTCCTGTCAGACCCCTGCAGCCCTTCTACATATGCTGTAGACAGACAGCCGGTAAGATAAGGATCTTCCCCCATCGTTTCTTCCGTCCTGCCCCAGCGCGCATCACGCGCCACATCCAGCACAGGCGCGAGGCCCTGCCTTGATCCGGCTGAATAAAGCTCTTTCCCAATTGTTTCAGCAATTCTCTTAACAAGCTCTTCATCCCACATGGCGCCGTTGCTTATTCCGGCAGGGAAAAGAGTTGCTCCTTTCCCCATCAGTCCTGCCAGACATTCCTCATGCGACAATGCGGGTATTTTCAACCGGGTATTTTCTACCAGGAATTTCTGTATTCTGTTTACACCTTGTACAGCAGCTTTTGCATTCAAGATGTGTGTGCCGACAGGTCTTGTTATCTGTCCGATACCGTCAGCCATTGATGTAAAGGGATCAGCATCTGTTTTGACCGGTTTTGCATTTTTCTGGATTCTTAAAGATATCCTGCCGTCTTCATGTATGGTCACCCATAGTGCAAACATCTGGGCTGTTTTCTCGTTAAGATTCATTTTCCCAAGTAATTCACGGGCCCGACTATCATGATTCACCATTCTATTCTCCAAAAAACAAAAGATAATAATATCAAATTGAGTATTACCCCTTGACTGCCGCTGCTAAACCTTGAACTTTAGATTTCTGGCTATTTGCAGAACCGTTTTCAAAGTATAAGTTTTTATTTATTACTCCAGTATTATTCCATATGCAGTATTATTACTCTGTTTATCTATACAATATTTGAAAATTTAAATAAAGAGAGTAATTAAGTATAAAAATAAATTATCCATAAAATAAGTTGGAGACAGAATTGAATTCTGTCTCCAAAGTATGATTTTTACCCCGTAAATTTGCTGTATATGCAGGACATAATCTAAAGTTTCAAATTTACAATTCTGAGATTATATTCAATTCCTGACATTCGTAAGCGGTTAAAAAACCCCTATTAACATAGGTGTTTGGGCCTACGGGACAGACCTGTTATTTATGCCTGCTCTGAAACCATTTCACAGCAAACCTTCTTATCTGGGCAGCATTATCAAACTGCATTTTTTCCTTAATATGATCACGATAAGTATTTACAGTTTTTACACTTAAATTAAGTATTCCTGCAATTTCCGTAATCCCGTACCCCTGACCTATATATTCCATAACTTCAAGTTCCCTTTCGCTTAATCTTTCTATCAGCTGGGTATGGTTTTCTTCCTTCTGGGTAAACATGGTTTCAAGCATTCTGTCATGCATTGTTTCAGACAGATATATCTTGCCGGAAAGTACAGTTTTGATTGCTTCAAGCATCACCGATGAAGCTTCCTGCTTCATTACATATCCTCTGGCTCCTGCCTTAAGAGAACGTTCAGCATAAATAAGCTCATCATGCATGGAAATGATCAGAACAGGAATTTGCGGGCATATGCCTTTAAATGTTCTTACAAGGTCCAGACCATTCTGTCTGGAAAGAGAAATATCCACAAGCATAATATCAGGAAGATTTTTATTTATAACATCCATTGCTTCTTCAGCTGTTCCGGCCTGACCGCAAACCAAATAATCCTTGTTACTCTCAAGAAGGGCAACCAGGCCCTGTCTGAATACCGGGTGATCATCTATAACAAGAAACTTGATTTTTTTCGGCATTTCCTCTCCCCTTACTGTCTGATTCTGCACAAAACCCTTGTCCCGGGCTTTATCTGCTCAATTATAAGATCCGCATTTGCCTTTTCTGCTCTGTAACGCATTATCTTAAGACCCATACCTTCTCCGGATATATCACCCGAAAGCCCGCATCCATCATCAGAAACTTCTGCAACCAGAAAATTTCTTCCATCCGCACTGTTTTTTCCGGTATTTCTGTAAAGTATAATTTCAATTCTTGAACATCCTGAATGTTTGACCGAATTCATCAGGGCTTCCTGAATTATTCTGTATATCTGAATGTCCCTTTCAGGATCATTTTCAAGATCCCTGACTTTATTATTGAATAATATATTTACATTATAGCTTTTCCTGACTGCTTCTACCAGAGCATCGATTGAAACATGCAGTCCCTGTTCCTTAATTTCCGAAGAAATCAGTCCCCTTGCAATACGTTTTGCCCTGTCTATTGATTCCACAATCAGGCTGTTGATGTTGTCAGTAGCCTTTGCTCCGTCAGGTGAATCCTCTTCCAGTGAGTGCCTTAATGCTGTCGTAAGCATTGATGCTCCTGCAAGATGCTGACAGAGATCATCATGCAGGTCCTGGCCAATCCTGTCCATGGTCTGATTTGAGATATCAATAACCTCCTGCTCAAGCCTGATCCTTCTCTCTATTTCCTTGGTAAGCATTTTATTTGTATGTATAAGTTCATTTGTGCGTCTGTTTACAATTTCTTCAAGAGATTTTTCATGGCCGTGTACCTGTTCAAGAAGCAAAGCTCCTTTCAGGGTAGTCGCCAGCTGCTTGCTCAGAGTATCATAAATCTGCTGCGAAGACCTGTCCGCCGGAAGCATCAGATATCCGAGAGGTTCATCCTGAAAAACAAGCGGCTTAATAATCCAGTGTTTCTTCCTCCATGAAATGTCCACTTCTTCCGGGACAACAAGCCTGGTATCAAATTTTATATTTTTCAGAGGAACAGCATTCATCCTGTCCAGAGAAATCAGTAACCTCGATTTATCAATTTTACTCTGATCACCGTCAAATACAGCAAGCAGGACTTCATGAAAACCAAGCTCATTAAGTCCTTCAAGCAATCTGTCCAGCATTACGGAGATCTCAAAAGCTTCTGCAAGGGAAATACTTATCAGCCTTGCAAGGTCTTCCTGCCGCAAAGCGCGGAGTCTGAGGTCTACCTGAAAACGTTTTTGTATTTTGCCGGTCAGTATAATTGCTTCATTTATCATTTCATTTATTTTTTCATTTTTTGTTGAATTTTCTCCATTTTCTTCAGCAAGGCGGTCAGCTATATAAATAATATAATTATACCATTTATCCAGATTTCCATTTTTAATAAACTCTTTCGTCAGTTCAGATTTCAGGATGTTAATAAATTCATCATTTTCAGCGTTTACAGCAAGATTATATAAATGGCTGATGATCTTTTTATCCGGTGCCGGTATTTTTCCGGCATTCCCGCGAATTTCTTCTATCGGAGGAGATGTTGCCAGAGTACATCCGCAGGTTTCCCGTATCAGCGGTACGGAATGAAGTATATGTTTTTTACTGGCACTGTCACTAAACTGCCTGATTATTTCATCAACAGCCGTACTTCCTACATCAAATAACGGCTGATTTACAGTTGTTAAAGGAGGCATGCAGTACTGGGATTCTTCGATATTGTCAAATCCGACAAGAGACAAATCTTCCGGCACCCTGATGCCGTTTTCCTGAAGAACTTCAAGAGCCCCAAGCGCCATTGTGTCGTTAAGGCATACAAGAGTATCAAAGCCGGTACCTCTTTCCAATAAGCTTTTCAGCGCTTCTACTCCGGATCTCTTGTCAAAATTCCCATACATGCACAATTCTTTGCTGAACTGCAGATTGTATTTATTAAATACTTTTTTTATTGATGTAATCCTGTCTTCAGCCTCCTCGTGCCCTTCAGGACCGCTGATTATGGCAAACTTTCTGCGTCCGTGGTCTGCAACAAGATGTTCAATAAGTCTGGTCATGGCCTCTGACCCGTCAACAAGTATGCTTGAATAACCCGGGACATCCACGCCTATTGATACCAGGGGAATATCCTTGTGTTTCTTGAAAAACTTTTCTATGCCTGCCTGATCAAGAAATGATGTAATAGCGGAAGTAAGTACTATAAGGCCGTCAATAGCACATTTTCCGCCGAGTTCATAGGCAACATTGGCTGTGGCTTCAGGGATTTGCGGGGAATCGATTCTTGCCCCGGCAAAACAGATAAGGCCGACACCGAGTTTTTCAGCCCTGTCTTTTATACCCTGCCAGATTGCCCCCTGGTAAGCATCAATCAAATCTGCAGCAAAAATCCCGATAACTGTCTGCAGCCTGTTATTATTTTTATCTTTCATATGATACCAGCTGAAAGGATTTTAACAAAAAAATGTGACGCCGAAAAGATCTGAACCTGATTTAAAAAAAGGCTGCATTTAATAACAATGCAGCCCGTGACATTCTTATCAGATTAACTGATTTTTGTTGATGCTTTGGATTTGGTATAAACATCGAAAGCAACAGCTATAAGAAGAACGAGACCTTTTACAACGTCACGCACGAAGCTGTCGACCCCCATGATGGACATACCATTATTCAGGATACCCATAATAAACCCGCCGATTATGGCTCCGACAACCGTACCTTCGCCTCCCTTCATGGAAGCACCACCGATAAAACAGGCAGCAATTGCATCAAGCTCGAATCCCATTCCGGCCGTAGGTGCGGCTGCATTGAGTCTTCCTGCAAATACAATACCGGCAACACCTGTAAGAAGCCCCATGTTTGAATAAACCATGAACATTATTCTCTTGGTATTGACACCGGAAAGGGCGGCGGCTTTTTCGTTTCCGCCCATTGCGTAAATATGACGTCCGATCACGGTTTTCTGTGTAATAAAAGTGTAAATAAGTATGAGCCCTGTAAGTATTATCAGGATATACGGCAGCCCGTTTGCAGCTGCAAGCCATAGTCCGAAGAAGTTTATCACAACAAATATTGCAGTGATCCTGACAACAAAGCTGCTCATTGAGCCGATCGCAAAATTGTATTTTATCTTGTTCCTTCTGCTCAGGTACATGCTTAATACGAGGGCGGAGGCGGCCACAAATACTATCAGGATAGTGGACATGTGCAGATATCCCCTGCCGGTAATAAAATTACTTACCCTTAATCCCATATCGCCGAGAAAATCAGGAATTGTACCTCCGGCAATTACAACATAGAGATTGGGCAGTGGCACAGTTAAGCCCTGGAGAATAATATTATTAAGACCCCTGAACAGAAGCATACCGGCAAGAGTTACGATAAACGACGGTATTTTAATATAAGCTATCCAGAACCCCTGCCACATGCCGGCAAGCAATCCCATAAGCAATCCAAGAAATATGGATATAATGGCAGGGATGCCTAGTGTGTCACAGAATAATGCCGAAGAAGCGCTTACAAACGCAACAACCGATCCAACCGAGAGATCAATATTACCTCCTGTCAGAATACACAGGATCATACCAACTGAAAGTATCAGAATATAACTGTTCTGACCAATAAGATTATGAATGTTCTGGGGTTTCAAAAGAATGCCATTTGTGGTGATCCAAAAAATTATGATAATGACCAGTAGGGCAATTAATAACGTGTACTGTTTTAGATTGTGCCTGAAAGCCTCCTTTATTTTGTCAAATAAAACCTGGCTGCCTGACCGCTGAACATTTTCATTTTCCATCAAAAACCTCTTTCAAAATTAATTATGTATTATTGTCAGGGTTAACCCTGCCTTTGGCACTTTTAATAATACATGTCATGATTTTTTCCTGGGTGGCTTCATCCTTTGTCATTTCACCGACAATTCTGCCTTCGTTCATGATATAAATTCTGTCACAGATACCCAGAATCTCGGGAAGTTCCGAAGAAATCATCATTACACATTTTCCCTCATCCGCCAGCTGATTGATTATTGTATAAATCTCATATTTGGCACCGACATCAATTCCTCTGGTGGGTTCATCGAGAAGCAGAACATCCGGCTCCGAAAACAGCCATTTGGCTACGCACACCTTCTGCTGGTTTCCTCCGGACAAATTACCCGCTTTCTGAAAAATACTGGAGGATTTGATTCTGAGTTTGTCCCTGTATTCATTGGCGACATCTACTTCCCGATTGGAATCAATAATACCGTTTTTACTGATTTTTTCCAGATTTGACAGGGTAATATTTGTTTTGATATCATTTATCAGCACGAGACCGGCCTCTTTTCTGTCTTCAGTCAGATATGCAAGGCCCTTTTGTATCGCATCATGAACACTGTGAATATGCATTTCCTTACTGTCCTTGATAACAGTCCCCTGAATATTCTTGCCGTATGATTTTCCGAAAATACTCATCGCAAGTTCTGTTCTGCCTGCACCCATCAGTCCGGAGAAACCGACTATTTCGCCCTTGCGCAGATAAAAACTGACATTGTCTATAACGACACTTTCCTCGTCAAGCGGGTCATAAACCATCCAGTTCTTTACTTCAAAAGCCTTTTCACCGATTTTCGGCTTTTTCCTTACCGGGAAACGGTTAGTAAGCTCCCGGCCGACCATATGTTTTATTATTTCTTCTTCGGAAATCTCATCCACGCCTTTATTCATAGTAGAAATCGTTTTTCCGTCACGAAGCACTGTTATACGGTTTGACATTTCAGTGAGTTCATGCAGTTTATGGGAAATTATAATACATGTAATTCCCTGATTCGTATTCAACTCAACAAGCAGCTTTAAAAGATTTTCTGAATCATCGTCATTAAGGGCCGCAGTGGGCTCATCCAGGATCAGCAGTTTACAGTTCTTGCCAAGAGCCTTTGCAATTTCTACAAGCTGCTGATGCCCGACACCTATATCCTTTATAAGAGAATCATGCCTTACTTTCAGGCCTACCCTCTCCATTAATTTCAAAGCTTTTTCAGTAGTAATGTCCCAGTTTATTACTCCGTTTTTCTGCTGTTCATTGCCCAGAAAAATATTTTCAGCAACGGTCATATACGGACTCAAAGCCAGTTCCTGATGGATTATCGCTATTCCTTGAGCTTCTGAATCTTTTATATACTTGAATTTGCATTCCCGTCCTTCATAAACTATCTCACCTTCATAAGTTCCGTAAGGATAAATTCCTGAGAGTACATTCATCAAAGTGGATTTACCAGCACCATTTTCCCCGACAAGAGCATGAATATGTCCCTTCTGGACCTTGAAGCTAACATCGTCAAGAGCCCTTACCCCGGGAAAAATTTTTGTAATATTTCTCATTTCCAGAATATTTTCAGACATTCGGCCAAATCCTTGTTTTAAAAACATATGCTGCAGCACTTATTGTACCGCAGCATATGTTTGTTTTTTTTAACAGAAATCGTAATCCTTATTTGGGAATATCAGATTCTTTGTAGTAACCTGAATCAATAAGGATTTCCTTGTAGTTGTTTACATCTGCAAATACAGGATCACAAAGGTATGAAGGAACTACTTTAATATGATTGTCATATTCAGTTGTGTTGTTAACAGTAACAGTTTTGCCGTCACCGATTTCCTGAACCATTGTTACAACTCTTTCTGCAAGAGTTCTTGTGTCTTTGAAAATTGACATTGACTGTTCGCCTCTGAGCATCTGACCAACATTGATCTTGTCACAGTCCTGTCCTGTAAGTACAGGATAAGGTTTTGCAGCTGTTCCGTATCCGGCAGCTTTAAGAGAAGCTACGATACCCTGAGCAAGAGAATCGTTCGGAGAAAGAACTACATCAAGTTTCTTGTCAGCATAGAAAGCTGTAAGCAGGTTGTCCATTCTTGCCTGAGCACCTGAAGCTGACCATGACTGAATAGCAATCTGACCCATGTCAAGCTGTCCTGAATTTACAACAAGCTGTCCTTTGTCGATGTACGGCTGTAATACATCCATAGCACCGCCATTGAATTTGTATGCATTGTTGTCATCAGGTGATCCGCCGAAAACTTCCATGTTGTAAGGGCCTTTTCCGCTCTTAAGACCAAGTTTGTTTTCGATATACTGTCCCTGAATTGTCCCGACTTTGTAATTGTCAAATGTTGCATAGAAGTCACAGTTTGGTGTGTCCATAATAAGTCTGTCATAGGCAATTACAGTCACGTCTTCGTCACCAGCTTTGGTAAGAACTCCCTTAAGAGCTGTACTGTCAATAGACGCAATTACGAGAATTTTAACTCCCTCAGTGATCATGTTTTCAAGCTGAGATACCTGAACATCAACTTTGTTTTCAGCATACT